>JAJPKC010000100.1 GCA_021323955.1 Oscillatoriales cyanobacterium Centralia_MAG_596
ACTCGCGCTGGTGATCAGGAACCCTAATGCAGCCGGCACTAACGGCACCCACTGGCTTTGGGTCAATCCGTAGAAACAGAGCGCACCCAACGTTCCCAGTGCCGCCACTTCTAGCCCCAACAGCCATAGCATTGAGCGGCAGCGCCAGACTAAAATGCCACCCATGACGGCCCAGACCCAGACCCAGAGAACGTCTGTCTGCCATGCCCAAACTGCGATCGGGGCACGCCCGTCTTTGACCGCACTGATCAATTGACTCACCATCTGTGCCTGAATAAACACGCCCGGTATTTTTGAACCATAAGGTGTTGCCATGTAGTCTTTGCTGCTCGGTGCGGTGACACCAATGAGGACAAGGCGATCGCGCACATCTTCTGGCTTCACGCGACCCGCCAGTAGCGCTTTGAGGGTAATAGTGGGAGCAGGGCTGAGAGAAGGCTGAGAAAACCGATAATTGAGTAAGATTTGATAGCCTGCTGTATCGGTTTGTTGATACCCACCGACGTTGTGATGCAGGCGCTGAAAGACCTGGTTGCCGAGCTGAAGATCTCCCTGCGACGTGTAATGATGAGAAATTCCTTCTCCTTTAAGGTACTGTAATGCTAATTGTGTACTCAGAGCATAGGGAGTGCTACAGGCTGCGGCTGGGGTTCGATCCATCGTAAGCAGATGGCGACGGAGCACATTATCGGCATCGGGCACAACATCGCTAAACCCCTGGCGATCGCTCGGCAAGTTGGGCAATGGTGCAATTTCAGGAAAATTTGCCGCCGGATCACCGACTTTGCAGATGGCAAAAAAATTGGGCTGATGGGTCAAATCAGCGGCTAATGGGGCGACATTTGGACTGAAGGGAAAATCGTGATACACATCCAGGCCGATCGCACGGGGTTTCAGCGGGGTCAGTATGTGCAAGAGCTTTGCCAGGGCCAGATCTGAGAGCGATCCTTGACGTTGCGCTTGCTCAGGCAGATGCAAATCGTCTTCAGTGATTGTGACAATCAGGAGTCGCTGATCGGGTGGTTCTGGTGGGCGTAGTTGCAGGAGTTGATCAAACGCCTGTAATTCCCACGCCTGCAATCCTCCTAAATAGCGAATGCCTAAGACACAGGCTGTCGCAACCAAACTCGTAAGCAGAACAGTTTTTACCGCGCGGTAAAATCCAAACGGACATGCAGCCTCTTTTGGATCACCGCACCATTCCTTCCAGGTTGTCGGTTCGACTGCTGGATTTTGACATAGTACTGGCAACCATGACGCGCCGGGAAACTCATCTTCCAGCCCCTGCAACTGCTGACGAGCTTGCCGCACGGCGAGGTAGAGTGATAGATGTTGTTGGGCAAACGCTTCTAGAAAAGACTTAAAAAATGCCTGTGCCACTCGATTAGAAACAGGCTCTCGCATGACAATCACTTGCGGAATGTGTAAGCAGCCCAATGCCGTTGCCAAACCCAACCCATCGCAGGAATTGAAAATTGCCAGCTTTAAACCGTTGTTGACTGCGCCCTCGATCGCCGCCTCAAATTGCTCAATCGTCAGACTGTTGTGCTGCGGGCGATCGTTAATGTAGATGCGCCCCGTCTGGCTATCTTTTTGAGCCTCCGTTTGGCTATGCCCTGCAAAAAAGAGCATATCCCAACCCGGCTTAGCCCAGAGCTGTTCGTTAAATTCCTGCCGCGATGGATTGACCAGAAATTGTGTCTCGGCATCTGGCAACTGCTGAAGTAATTGAGCGTCTTGCTCTAAATTAATCCCCTGGCTATTACCTAAAACGGCAAGGATTCTAGCTTTTTTACGAGGAGCGCGCGGGGTGGCGTAACGATGCTGATACTCTGAACAACTTAACGCCATTTCGGCTCTGGGGTGGTCTTTGAAAAATCTCCAACATTGCCAGGGCAAGCGGCGTAACAGGTCGTCGTCAGTTTCAATGATAATTCGGGCTTCTTCTGCTGGATTGAACTGCGATCGGAGTTGTCGCTCAATGGGTAGAAATGTTTCGGCTTCAAGCCACGTATTTAGGGCATCTTGCATCGTTTGGCAAAGATGCTCAAAGTCAACCTGTGAAACGTTGGTAATCCCACTTTGATCAATTTCTAGATCACCATTAGCGGCGGTGTGTCCCACTCTGGAAAGGGAGCGTAACGGTCGGTAATTGCACAGACTTTTGTAGAGTAAGCACCAGTCTCGATACAGCTCCACCAATACGGGCGCAGCCGGTAGACTACCAAGATATTGCTCTGGACGAGAATGCTCTCCTACCCACACTTGAACTGTGACTCTTGGCAAGCCACTGTATAAGTCTCCATTTCCTAAATTAATGACAACCAACTTAGACATCTGCTTATCTCAGTTGAGGTTTGTCGTCGTCTCAATGCACAGCCAGTGTAACCGATTGCATTGTAGCGGTTCTCACTCAAGTGAAGTACAGTCCCTTGTGGTTTGTCACGGGTCACTGGCCTTTGGTCATTGGTCACTGGTCATTGGTATACATCCTGCTATTGACATATGACGAATGACTACTGACACACCACTATTAATCTTTAACATCTTAACCTTAACAGGCATCTTGCGCGCTTTCAGAATAGTTTGAAGCTCAGGCTTTGCACTCACCCAGAGCAGTGATTTGCCATAGACTGTCTTCAAAGCTCAAAGTTTTCTTCAACCGTATTGTTACCAAACTGAATAACAACACTGAAGCATGTTCCAGATCTACCCTTAAATGGCTTCAGTTGAATATAGTTATCCTGACTTCGAGACGTTACCGCTTGCAGCGTTTTACCGGCTGGCCATAGCGCTTCGCGCGATGGAGGCGTTCGCAGGCTTAACGTGAGATTTGGGCTTAAATACCGATCTTCTCCTGTCGGGTGGAGTTGTACTATCACCCCCAGCTTTCCATCCGCTTCTGGCGTGACATTGACCAACAGTGCTACCGTTTGTTGACCAAGTTGTACTCCGAGATTAATTAACTTCCCTCGTTTTGCCCCTGACTCAAGGCTGCGAGTACTCAATGATAAAGAAGCGTCTGAATTAATTAACTGGTCGATCGCCTGCCAACCCTCATCAAACATGCCCTGGAGCCATTGGGTTAAGGTCGTTGTAGCCTGCGCCCAAACGGTTAAAGCACCTTCTGCTGGAGAGGACATGCTCATTGGCAACGGGATTGCCGCCGGCTGTAAAGACCGACAGTAAACCAGCAAATGGTTCGGTTCAGCATCCAGGAATGAGAGTGGTAGCCGGTAGTAACCGTCTTGAATTGGGTGGCGCTGGCAACTGTGACTTAGTTCGTCATAACGGCAAAAGCCCCGCATCGTCACCAGTTCTTGCTCTTCGGACACTTCATGCAGCACATAGAAATGGGCGGCGAGTGCAGGTTGCTCAATCACCGCTTGAGGTATGGGCACAGTTTCATCCAGCACATGCTCGACGGCAAGCAGACAAACGGTGAACCCATTCACCTCAATGTAACTAACTGATTCGATGGGTTTGGGCGATCGCTGCATTGCAGGTGCCGGAAGTCGTTCACTTAACCACTGCTCAAACGCCAGCAGCGCCAATGCGTTCAGGTAGCGTTCCCACTGCTGAATTTCAGAAATAGCGCGCTCGCCTGGGCGTGTGTTAGCGCATTCGCTGATTGTTTTGGCCTGTTCCATTTGTTCCGGCTCTAGCCAAATTGTTTCGGGTGGCAACAGCCTGAAATTGATCAGGGAACTGGGTAAATTAGTCATGGCTTTGATTCTCTCTGCACTCATTTAGGTAAAGACGAAGCTGTTGCGCGTAAACGCTATTGAAGGAGCGGCATTGCCCCGCCCTCATTTCTTCCACTGCCGCTTGAAAAATTTCTTGATCAGCCACGACTTCCACTTGCTCTGCCAACGTTCTTAAATAGTTGGGGTCTGGTGGCGTTTGGGCAAACCCTTTCTGCTGCGCCTGCTCCAACACACGATCGAGCACCCGTTGCACTGTCATTGCCCGCACTTTGCTGAGCAAGTCCCCAGGATTTAACACCCGTCTGGCTTGATCCCAACTGCTCATACCCAACAGTGGCGCAATCTCTTTAAGTGATAATCCCTGCTCGTAGTAGAAGCGCAAACCGGGAACATACTGGGGAGCCAGTGGGGCATACTTTTTGCTGCGTTCTAGCGTGGCAACACGATCGCGCAGTTCTTGCGCAATGGCGGCATTCAGCGCCAAATCAAGCTGTTGATGGAAAAACATTAGTACCTCTTTCTGTTCTAGATCGAGTTCGTCTACCTCGCTGCATGGTAAATCCGATCTCATCGTGTCACGCCCCGTCTCAACATCATGGACTTCCAGTGGAACGCGATGCGACCAAAGATCGTACTGTCTGAGTTGTGCGGCCACACGTTTCAGGGATGACATCAACTCACTCGCTGTAGAAATCGCCACGTTTTGCTGTTGTAAGTCAGTCATCATTTTTTGCAGTTGTTCGGTTGAGGGGTCTGGGCAACGCCGACTTCCAGCTAATTGCTGGCGGCGATCGCGCCGATACACCTGATGAAACGCGTTAATTAAGTGACGATCACGCTCAGATAAACGCTCCATCTGGCGGGGTCTGGCTCGATTCAACAGCGCCCAATCGCTGAGATGCTGAAAGCCAAATTCCGCCAGAAACTGTTTGAGTTCCACATTCTGTTTCGTTCGCAGAAAGGCCCAATTGTCTAGACTCGCGCTCGATTCAGCCACTTTAAACGTCCGCAAGACTTCCACCGCAAAAATCGGATAGGTTGTTGCCTGAGATTGCTCGTCCCCCATCACTACCAGTTGCGTTTTGCGGTCGCGATCGAGAATCACGTGCGTTTTCCCGTCATCATCCAGCACAAAGGGCAGTAAATCTCGGTAAGAAAAGGCTTTGTTGCTGCCGAACAAGTGATCGATCGTGTAGCAAGCTTTGAGAATCGAGGCAGACACATAACACCTGAGACAAAGCCCAGCCTGAGCTTGCATCCAGATTGTTACAGAGGAGCTTTGGGCATGAAAATAGGACAGCAAAGTAGCCTGAGTAACTCCATCTTGAGCACATGGACTGTGGTTCTGCGCGAATGCTTGTGCAGCGGGAATTAAACAGTTTTCATACCCCAGATTTTCGCTAGCAGGGCTGAGATACCAAAGAGTCCAGTATCGTGATGAAACACCCACTGAGTTTGTGCTCCTTAAGCATCACTGAAGTTTTCTATGTCCATGCTGATCAATAGCTGCCAGCATCTGAAACTGATGCAGATCTAATATCGGTATCTTACAGCGGTTTTCAAATGAATAAGCCACAGTGGGCGAACCAAGCAAGCGCATCATCGGCGGAAATACAATCATTGATAATCCGCGTTAACGCTTGCTCCAAGGCTTCACGTGTTCGCGCTTTAGCCGAACGTAAGAGTTGTTTGAGTTTTGACCAGCACAATTCATACGCCTTCGGCGGGGCGAAGCCCTACGGTAAAAGGTCTGGCGAATCGGGCGGCAAAAACACAACCTTGGCCCCAACAGACTCCAGTGCCTCGCGCACGACTGCCGCATGATGTACGGGTAAGTTATCCATCAAGACGATCGCCCCGGCCCAGAGTTGCGGTATCAGAATCGCTTGGATGTAGAAAAGGACTTGGCAAGTTACCAACAGAGAAAAACGATCGAGAGCCATCGGACTACGCTAAAGCTATCAAAGTACGAAGCGTCAGTTGATTCCCTTTGTCGGTATACCTGCCACGATTGCTCAGGGTATGAGTGCGGATCGAGACGTGTTTTGTCGAGAAGCCGGATTTGAGCACGTCAGTCGCTATGTCAGTGGTCTGTTACTCAGTGAGAACAAAACCTTGCAAGCGATAGCGGCTCAACAGGTGTATCCAGAAGGGCAAAGTGTGAGTCGCCGTGCCATGCACGCAGCGATGATTGAAGCTGGGTGGGATAGTGAGCGGACAACAGCTCTACAGGTTGACTCGCAAAGCTTACCAGTAGATGCTTGGGTTATTTGCTCAGGGACGCACCTGCAAGCAAGTACTGAAGGTGCTTATACCTGCTTGAAAAACTGACGTTTTATTCTCTCTTAATAACATTCCAAGTCCGGGTTGCCATCATTCCGGGAAGTTGGGCCTTGGCGATCGCTTTGACCAGTTTCCAGGGCACCCTGAGAGCATTCTCCCACCGCAATGACTTGGCTCTCGCCTGCCCCCGCCCCCATGAACCAGACCTGGATTGAGTTCCTACCGCCCACCCTGCGCGCTAAGCTGAACGGACGATACACGCTCCAGACAATTCTCAGCAATACCGGGTGGCTCTTTGCCGATCGCGTCCTCCGCATGGGCGTGGGGTTAGTGGTCGGTGTCTGGTTTGCCCGCTACGTGGGGCCAGAACAGTTTGGGCTGTTTAACTACGCGATCGCGTTTGTTTCGCTGTTTGGTACGTTTGCCTCGCTAGGCTTAGACAGCATCGTCATCCGCGATATTGTGCGTGACCCCACCTGCACCAATGAAACGTTGGGAACAGCATTTGTCCTTAAGCTCATCAGTGGCATTGTCGTCCTCATCCTTACCGTTACCACCATTTCGTGCGTCAGACCGGGCAATGACCTGACGCTGTGGCTGGTGGGAATTGTGGCCGCGGGCACGATTTTTCAGGCATTTGACACGATTGATTTCTGGTTTCAGTCTCAGGTCAAATCGAAGTACACCGTTTTTGCCAAAAACATCACCTTTGTCCCCATTACACTGCTTAAAATTGTTCTGATTCAACGCCAAGCGCCGCTGATTGCATTCGCGTGGTTAGGATTGGTTGAAATCATGCTGGGAGCAGCTAGCCTGCTGGTGGTCTACCAAAAAAATCAACAAACGATCAGCGTCTGGCGAGCCAGTTTGAGTCGGGCCAAAAGTTTGTTAAATGACAGTTGGGCATTAGTCCTTTGTGGCGCGGCCATCTTTATCCAGGCAAGAATTGATCAAGTCATGCTGGGGCAAATGGTCGGGGATGCAGAAGTTGGTCAGTATTCGGTCGCGATGCGCCTGATCGAATTTTTTGGTTTTGTGCCCATGATCATCCAAAGCTCGGTCGCCCCCACAATTACGCAGGCCAAGGCGAAAGGAGAAGCCTTGTATCACCAGAGCCTGCTGAATGTATACCGGCTGATGATGGTGCTGTTTCTAGCCGTTGCCATTCCCATCTGCTTATTTGCCGAACCGATCGTTGTTTTCCTTTATGGCCCGGAGTACAAAGCCGCAGGCGTACTCCTTTCTTTGTTCGCAATCAGGCTCTTTTTTACTAACTTTGGCGTTGCCAGAAGCCTTTTTATCACCAATGAAAACTTGTTTAAGTACTCCATGATCGCCGCGATCGCGGGGTCACTCATTAATATATTTCTTAACTATTTGCTGATCCCTCACTATGCATCGGTTGGGTCGATCTGGGCAACGATCATTTCATTTCTTGTCACGACGTTTGTGATGGATGTGTTCTTTAAAGGGACGCGTGCAAATCTGCGGCTCATGCTCAAAGCGATCGTGACGCCCTGGAACTTGTTGAGCGAGATCAGGTAATGCCCATGCAAACCGTGAAAAAGTTTTTGGGGCAGTTTGTCCTTCTGCGATTGCTATACCGTTTGCCAACGCTGCTACGCGACCAGCATCAGTCGAACCTCATTCGCTTTTGCCGCAGCCTGGTGTGGTTTGTGCAGGACTATCGCTCCTACAGGCAGCAATCGACCAACCAGGCATTTGAACTGTCCGGTCGCTATCTGTATCCCTGTTTGACGGACAAGACCGTTGACACGCCGATCGAGCCAACGTATTTTTTTCAGGACACCTGGTTTGCTGAGAAGATCTTTCAGACGCGGCCAGACCATCACTACGACATTGGCTCCTCGGCCACAACGATGGGCTTGATTTCGCAATTTGTGCCCACCACAATGGTTGATATTCGACCGATCAAGCTACAGCTCAAAAATTTTTACTTTAAGGCAGGCTCCATCTTAGAACTGCCGTTTGAAAACGGGGCGATCGCCAGTCTGTCATCGTTGTGTGTCATTGAGCACGTTGGTCTGGGTCGGTATGGTGACGGCATTAACCCGTGGGGCAGTGAGCAGGCGATTAATGAACTCAAGCGAGTGCTGGCGATCGGCGGTCATTTGTTTATTTCTGTTCCGGTTGACCAGGCGAGTCGGATTTACTTCAACGCTCACCGTGCCTTTACCAGAGACTACGTCCTACAGCTCTTTCAGGAAATGGAACTGGTGGAAGAGCGATATATTTACGGCACCGAGCTTTATGATGCCTACGAAGCAGCTAAAGGGTTTGGTACGGGACTATTTCATTTCAAGAAACCACGATTATGATTGTTTCGGACAGTATTTTGCGTCGGAAACTCCGTTCTCTAGCGCTCAAACTTCTTCACTTTCTAGAGAACAATAACAACACCGATTGCAATCAGAACGGTGAGGTATTTTTCCTGAATCAGCTACTCAGCACATTGCGGGAGAGTTCTGAAAAAATCGTTTTGTTTGATGTTGGTGCTAATATTGGAGACTACACTCAGACTATTTTAAGCAATCGGTACATTCAATCGAAAAATCATCTAGAAATTCATGTATTTGAGCCAACTCGACAATGTTTTCAAATGCTTGAAAACAGATTCCACCAGACCCCTCAAGTGATTCTTAATCAGAAAGCGATTTCCGATCAGGAAGGCCAATCAGAAATATTTTATGATGAAACAGGCAGCAGTTTAGCGTCCTTATATAAAAGGGATTTGGATTCGATTGGAATTTTTCTGAATCAATCTGAATTGGTAGATACGATAACGTTGAGGCATTATATTCAAAACAAACAGATTGAGCATATTTCTTTGTTGAAGATAGATGTCGAAGGTCATGAACTACGGGTACTAAATAGTTTGGGCGAATATCTCAATAAAGATTTTATCGATTTGATTCAGTTTGAATATGGCGGTACAAATTTAGATTCTCGTACTCGGCTTAAAGACTTTTACGATTTGCTTGAGCCTCGAGAGTATACGATCGCCAAAGTTATGCCCAGAGGGTTAACTGTCCGTGCTTATCAAGCCTGGATGGATAGTTTTCAGTACGCCAACTATGTAGCAATTTCAAACGCATATCTAGCGAGAT
>JAJPKC010000044.1 GCA_021323955.1 Oscillatoriales cyanobacterium Centralia_MAG_596
GACACAGGGGTTTCGCCACCCGTCATCGACACATGGGAGGAACGCCCCGTATGCCAAAGTTGTGCAAACATGAGTCCGCCTTTAGCATTGACACCGGCGACGACTTGTTTCCAGCCTTCCACCTGCTGTTTGGAGTAGAGTCCTGGCGAGCCTAGCCAACCGCGACTGGTCTTGGAGATGTTGGTCGCTTCACTGATGATGAAGCCACCGTCCGAAGCCCGTTGCGCGTAGTACTCAGCCATGAGCTCGCCGGGCACGGAGTCGGGCTGGATGGAGCGCGATCGGGTCAGCGGTGCCATCACAATGCGGTGTTTCAAGGGCAGCGCTCCCAACTGAACGGGCGTGAAAAGCGCCGTTCTGTTCCTGGTGCTAGCGTTTGCTTGAGCCTCAGTTGCTTGAGCCTCAGTGATGTCAGACATCGAGCCTCTCCTGTTAGGTGAATTGATTGGTTGTTAATGCTTAGACGGCAGCCCCAGGCGTCAAGACGATGCGGAAACGGGCCTCATTGCGCATCATGCGGGCGTAGGCTGCCGGTGCGTTTTCGAGTGGCACTAACTCGATCAATGGGTGAACGGAATGAAGCGCGCTGAAAGCCAAGGTGTCTTCTTCGTCAATCGCAGTCCCCACGGCTTCGCCCTGGATCGATTGCGTTCCCGTGATGAGCTGCCCGATGTTGATCTCCAGGGGTTCGGGTGACGCTCCCACAACGATGAGCTTGCCCCGCGCGGCGAGTCCCCCGATGAGCGGTCCCATCGCTTTGCCGCTGGCGGCAGTGGCCAGGATGGCGTTAGCGCCACCCATCTGGAGCAAGGTCTGCGCCGCATCCTGCTCCAGACTGTCGATGTATTCATGGGCACCCAGCTCACGTGCCAGCTTCTCTTTTTCTCTGCCACGGGCAATGGCGACCGTGCGAAAGCCCATGCGGTGGGCGAACTGAACGGCGAGATGACCGAGTCCACCGATCCCTTGAATCGCCACCAGATCACCCGCCCGCAGCTTGGCGTTGCGTAACGCGTTAAACGTAGTGACCCCTGCACACAGCAATGGTGCAGCCTCCGCAGCCGTGATGTACTCCGGCAGAGAAGCCAGTGCCCGCGCCTCGGCGATGACAACTTCTGCATAGCCTCCATCCGTGCTGATCCCAGAAATGATGAGGTTCGAGCAGTTAACGAAATAGCCTCGCCGACACGGTTCACAGTAGCCACATTCCCCGCCGAACCAGCCAACACCGACGCGCTGACCGACCTGCCACCGCTCGACTCCTGCGCCTAACGCCTCAATGTAGCCAGCGATTTCATGACCGGGTACACGGGGATACGTCATGCCTGGCAGCGTTCCTTCGATCGTCAAAGCATCACTGTGGCAGACTCCAGAAGCCTCCACGCGGATGCGTACCTGTCCCCTACCGGGTTCTACCATGGGGCGATCAACGAGCTTCAGCACTCCCGGGGTGGACACTTCAATTGCTTTATAGGTCGTTGCCATCTTTCTCTCCGATTCTGGTTTGGGGGCAATGGCTGTTGCAGCGTTTCTGGAGCAGCTAAACGGAGAGCGGCTGCGAGGTCACTTGTGGATTTGTGAACATGGCATTCCCGCTTACGGTTTTCTCTGTGGGAATCTCATCAGCTACGACGTCCCAGTGCTCCACGAGTAGCCCATCCGCAATCCGAAAAATATCAGCGATAATCTGGGGTGGCTGTCCGACGCGCCCCCCTGAATAGCGCCCGTGAATCATGACCAGGTCGCCCTCGCCGATGATCATGCCCGGCTCATACATAAATTCAGGCGGAAGCTGTGCCACCAGGCTCCGAAGCCCCGCTCGAAACGGTGGAATGTAGTGGTTGTGCTGAATATAAGCCTCTGCCCAGAAGCGATCGAACGCACTGTCATCGCGCTTGCTAAAGGCCTCAGTCATCGCTGTTAAAACCAGGGCTTTGTTCTGTTCTACCTGCGGATCGCTCATAAGATTTCCTTGATAGTGGCTTGTGGCTCTAGGACTTCATGGGAAGAAGCTCCCTCTGCTCAGGTTGGCGAGCTTGATCTGCAACCGTGGTTACGCTTCATTGTTCAGCGATCGCTCGATTCAGACCACTCAAATTCTCTGAGTTAAAACGCAATCTAATGAGGAGGGAAGCAGGCGGAAGTGAGTCGAGGACGGTCCAGCCCATAAGTAAGCGCTGGGATCGAATCATTCACGGCTGCCTCTGTAGCAGCGAAGCCTTCGGCATCAGAGCCATGCGCGGTATGCTTGAGGCAAATTCTCACGCTGCGCCTCTGCACCGTAGCTGATCTATGGATGTCAACCCATCAGAATCTGGTCAAGGTCGAGCCGCTTCTAGACGAGTGCGAGGAGTGATCCTGTCTCCTCAGGGATGGCAGAAATTTCAGGCGGCAAAGCAGCAGGCAGAAGCGGACGAAGCCTGGGGGAAGCACTTCACTCAGGAAGATCTGAGCGAGCGCACCGGACTCTCTCTGAATACCCTTGCCCGCACCTTTAAGCGTGAACTGGGAGTCAATCGCCAGTCCTTAGAGTATCTCTTCCAGGCGTTTGGGCTGGCATTGACGCAGGCAGACTTTACCTCCCCCATTGCACCGGATGAAGCATCAGAAACTCCACAGGAAAATCCGCAACAGGATTGGGACACAGCGGTCGATACCTCGGTGTTTTATGGACGCGAGACAGAACTGGCGCAACTATGGCAGTGGGTCGTGCCGGAGCGCTGTCGAGTGGTTGGGTTATTGGGCATTGGCGGCATTGGTAAAAGCACAATCGCCGTCAAAGCAGCGCTGCAAATGCAGACGGAATTTGAGCTGGTTGTGTGGCGATCGCTGGCCAACGCACCACCATTGGATGAACTCTTGGCGAGTGTGTTGAAATTTCTCCTGCCGTTCCAGGGCGAAGATCCGGTTATTCCCGTCCCAATCAATGAAAAGCTATCCAAACTGATGCAATCGCTCCGATCACATCGGTGTTTACTGGTGCTGGATAATGCTGAAACCATTTTGCAGCGTGAGCCAGTCGGACAATGGCGATCGGGCTATGAAGGTTACGGACAGTTGCTCAGAACCATTGGCGAAACGTCCCACCGCAGTTGTTTATTGCTCACCAGTCGCGAAAAGCCACGCGATATGGCACTGATGGAAGGCACACAGTCGTTGGTGCAGTCGCTGCCCTTAAGTGGACTGACAGCTGCTGACGGACGCGCTATCTTTTGGCAGAAGGGAGCCTTCACGGGTTCAGACGCCGAATGGCAGACCTTGATCCATCACTACGGGGGTAATCCGCTGGCGCTGAAACTGGTAGCCGCTGCCACGCAGGATTTGTTTAACGGCAGTATTACAGAAGTGATGCCCTATCTCGGTCAAGGCTTGGCTGTTTTTGAAGATATTCGCGATCTGCTGGACCGTCAGTGCGATCGTCTCTCCGAAGCCGAACAGAAAACACTGTTCTGGTTTGCGATCCATCGGGAGCCAGTCTCGATCGCTGACATCCGCGAGAATGTGGTTAATCGTGCCACGCAGCAACAGATACCCAATCTCATCCACTCGCTGTTGCGGCGATCGCTCATCGAGAAGGTAAAGCCGACGCCGATGGCAAAAACAGATGGGTTATTCTTCTTACAGCCAGTGGTGATGGAATATGTCACAGAGCGCTTTGTGCAGCAGATCTGTGCCGAATTTGAGACACAGCAGCTTCGCTTTCTGCGCACTCATACCTTATTACGCGTACAGGCAAAGGACTATATCCAAGCGATTCAGGCACGCTTAGTGGTGCAACCCGTGATCGAGTGCCTTCTCGCTCAATTTGGTAGTGCGGCAGTCATTGAGGCACAAGCAAAGCAATTACTGGCGGAGCAAGGAAAAGCACCAGGGTACCTCGCAGGCAACCTGATCAACCTATTGGTGCAACTGCAAGTCGATTTGCGCGGCTCTGACTTTTCTGGTCTCGTGGTGCAGCAAGCCGACTTGCGACAGGTCAATTTGGCAGGGGTCAATTTCCAGGATACCGTTTTCGCCAAAACCCTCTTCTCCGAAACCCTCAGTCTGGCTATGTCGATCGATCTGACTCCAGACAGTCAGATGATGGCAGTGGGCGATTCGAGCGGCAACATCTATCTTTGGAGCCTCACTACAACCCAACTTTTCGCCACCTTCGCCGGTCACACTGGCTGGATTTGGTCGGTCGCCTTTAGCCCGGATGGCGCGCTGTTAGCCAGCAGCAGTAGTGATAGTTCGGTGCGCTTGTGGGATGTTCAGAGCGGTCAATGCTTGCAGGTACTCGCAGAGCACACAGGTTGTGTTTGGTCAGTGAGTTTCAGTCCTGATGGTCAGTATTTAGCAAGTGCCAGCGAGGACCGGACTGCCCGTATATGGAACCTGCAAGGGCAGTGTCTCCGTGTCTTTAAGGGGCACACCCAGAGTGTTTATGCTGTCCACTTTGCGCCCGATCAGCGAACCTTGGTCAGTAGTAGTAATGATACCGATCTTCGGCTCTGGGATGTGAGCAATGGGCACTGCTTGAGTACCTTAAAGGGTCATACCAGCGGGGTTCATTGTGTGCGCTATAGCCCTGACGGCCAACTCCTCGCGAGCGGTAGCCATGATGGATCAATTCGGCTGTGGAGTGGTCATCACTCCCCCAAGCAACCGTCAAAGCTCACTTTTAAGCTGTTGCAGGGGCACACCGATTGGGTTTGGGACATCGCTTTTAGCCCAGATGGTTGTTGGTTAGCCAGTGCCAGTCGCGATGGCACACTGCGCCTGTGGAGTGTCTCAGACGGTCAAGCGATCCATGTACTCAACGATCACACGCACGATGTTTTTGCGCTGGCGATTACTGCTGACAGTCAACGGTTGGTCAGCGCTGGTCAGGATCATACAGTACGGCTGTGGCATTTGCAGAGTGGACGAAGCCTCACAACGTGGCGTGGCTATACCAGTGGCATTCATTCCCTGAGCCTCAGTCCAGATGAGCAAATCCTTGCTAGTAGCGGTCAGAATGAAACGATCCAGTTGTGGCATTTACAGTTAGATGGCAAGCGGTCCTCGCTTCGTCCCTACAAAACCTTGTCTAACTCAACCCGTTGGATCTCATCCTTAACCAATTTAAGCTTCAGTCCGGACGGTCAAACTTTAGCCATCAATTGCCATGATGGCTCCATTGCTGTGTGGCAGATCCAAACCGGGCACCTCCAACAGTGGTCAGCACATAATACGTCCATCTGGAAAGTTTTGTTTAGTCCAGAGGGACAGCTTTTGGCCAGCACTAGTTATGATGGCACCGTGCGCTTGTGGGATGTGCAGACGCATCACTGTTTGAGCGTGTTACGTGGACATGAGAACGGTGTGCAAACGATTGCCTTTAATCCGAGCGGTCAAGGGTTAGCCAGTGGCAGTTTTGATAACACTGTGCGACTCTGGGATAGCCAAACCGGGGCCTGTCTCAGGATATTCCAAGGGCATACGGGCGCAATTTTTACCCTGGCATTCGATCGCGGTGGTCAACGAATCGCCAGTGGCAGCCTTGACCAAACCATCCAATTGTGGGACGTGCAAACTGGAGCGAGTCTGAAGATCTTGCAGGGGCATACGGGCGGTGTATGGACGCTTGCCATCAGCCCCGATGGGCGCACGTTAGCCAGTGGGAGTGGTGACCAAACCATCCGCTTGTGGGATCTGCAAACAGGGCATTGCCTCCACGTCTGCCGCGAGCACACCAGTTGGGTCCGGTCGGTGATTTTTAGTGCTGATAGTCAAATCTTATTCAGTGGTAGCGACGATCGCACCATCAAACTCTGGGACGTGCAGACAGGACGATGCATTAGTACCTTGACGGTTGATCGCCTCTATGAAGGCATGAACATTCAAGGCACAACCGGACTGACCGTGGCTCAAAAGTCTACTCTTAAGGCCTTAGGAGCACTTGAACATTAAGGCGATCGCTCTGCTTGGTTAACTGCGGCGCGGCAGGCTGTGTGAAAACCCAGGTATTTAGTGCAAATGATCTACTCTAGAGGGGTGCTTCTGAAGAGTGATCGCCATGCCTCATATTCAGGGACAGGACCGTTA
>JAJPKC010000649.1 GCA_021323955.1 Oscillatoriales cyanobacterium Centralia_MAG_596
CGTCCTCATTGACGGCGGTACACATTTTTCGACCATTGATGAATCTCCCAATGCGGCGGTTCCCGTACCAGCCTCTGTGATCGGTCCCGATCCGGCTTTGGCACGTCGCTACATTCGGGCCTTAAGTGTTGCCTTTTGCCAAACCTATGTGGCAAAGCAGCCGACCTACCGTCCGTTTCTGAGTGCATCTTATACCAATACCATCAGCCAAAAGCCCTTGCATTTGAGTTTGGTGCGATCGCTACCTGCTATGCAATTAACTCAAACCCTTGCTAAATAGACGATCCAAGGCTATTGGATGCCGTGGGTATCCAGATCGATCGCATACAACGAATGACCAGCGGCAATCATCAAGCGATCGCGCCTGTGTCCGCCAAAGGCCAGATTCGCCACCGTTTCTGGCACCAAAATCTTTCCTAAACGAATGCCATCTGGTGCATACACCTGCACACTATCTTGAGAACTGGTAAACACATTGCCCCTGTGATCCACCCGCAGCCCATCAGGTTGACCAGGATTGATCACTGCAAACACGCGCCCATTGCTTGTGCTGCAATTCTCAACGACATCATAAACGCGAATGTGGTGATAGCCATCGGAAATATTGAACGCGGAAGAATCGGAGACATACAAACGCGATTCATCAGGGCTGAAGGCCAGTCCATTTGGACGCAGCATATCTGTAATCACTGCATCCATTTCACCTGTTACTGGATCAAAGCGATACACATAGCTTCCTGGTTGCTCTTGTTCACCACCATACCCTTGATTTGGCTCTGTAATTCCATACGGTGGATCAGTAAACCAGATTGTGCCATCGCGCTTGACCACTAAATCATTTGGACTATTCAGACGTTTGCCCTGATAGCGATCGCACAACACCTGCCACTGGCCATCATGCTCTTGCCGAATAATGGCGCGTAGCCCCGATGAGCAGGAAACTAAGCGCCCTTCTAAGTCCCAAGCATTGCCGTTCTGATAATCCGACGGATCGCGCAAAATGCTCACACCATCTCGTTCACTCCAGCGCAGTAGTCGATTGCCATGAGCATCGCTCCAAATAATGCTGTCATCTTCGTGAACATAGACAGCTCCTTCACTGTGAACCGCCCCCTCTGCTAGTTTTTGTAATGACGCATCAGGGCGAATGAGTTCACGCATTCGATCGTCATCAATTTCGATTACAGCAGGTACGGTCTCAATTGCTTTTACCATAGGAACCTCCGACACGTCGCTTATTGAGCTACTCTGGGATGAGTAGGATAAAATGACCCGTTGGATCACACAGCAGACCGCTACGTTCAACGGTACGATCAGTTTTTTTTACAATCAATTCAACCTGCACATAGGCAATATCATTACTGTGCAAATCTGACGGTATCGGACGACCTTTGCCAGGGTTAATATAATCCAGCAGTTCAATACCCAAACCTCCTCGAGCAGTTTTGAGTGAGGTAATACGAACTTTGGCATCTGGTATGCCATCCATGCGGGCTTGGGTCTCTCGCCAGTTAAAACTACCGCCATCCACCTGCATCCCTAAAAAGTCGCGGTAGAATTGCAAGCTTTGTTCGGTATTGGCAATTGCGATCGCAGTGTGATCAATGCCCAAAAACAGCTTGTCACTTTTTTGATGCCATTTCGCCTGCCCCTTATCTGATGGAAAGCAGATAAGCTCTAAGGGATGGCGATCGGGATCCCTAAACTTGTATGCTTGAATATACGCCGCTTCTTTGTTCCCCGGTGGAATGGTTTGGGGTGCGGTTGAAATAGGCTCGATCGGAAAGCTTTGAAGATGAGCATAGGCACGATCCATATCGCTGACCACGATTGCCAAATGTTGAAACCACAGATCATTGCTTTGCGAGTCCTGTGGCATCGGCTCACCGCGATGGTCAAGATACTGCATCAAGCGAATGGTTTCATCCCCTAGCTTTAAAGTGGCAGTCCGCACACAAGTATGACGCAAGCTTTCTGAACGATGAGAACTTTCGTCTCCTGTGATGTCAGAGATGATTTCAAACCGGAGTACTTGTGTATAAAAATTGATTGAGCGATCAAGATCGTCTACGGTTAGCCCGATCGCCTGAATCCGTTGTGCCTCTAGAGACGATTGTATACCGTTATCCATCAATATTCATCCCAATAAAAGTGCATCCAGTGAAAATGCACCAGGACCAAGAACCGCGATCGTGAGCAACATCAGGCAATACATAAACGCCTTTTTCCAACTGGGCGGTTCCCCTTTGCCGTTGGGGCCTTCATACTGGCCAGTTGGAATCAAGTAGGGATCACGCGCAACAAGGGGCAAGCCCTGAACGATCTCCAGATAAGCCGCAAAGGCCATTGAGACAAAGATGGCAGCACTAGCCAGGGGAGTCAGCAAGCCGAGAATTAAACACACTCCACCTGCCAGCATCGATAGGGCAGAGAGAAAGCAGAGAAATACAGGCATTTTGAGTGAATTTGCCTACTGCTGTAGGTGCGTTAGTTTGGGATAGCCATGGAGTAGAAATAATACTCCGGTGCCCAACCGAAACAGCAGTAGGACAACTCCTTCAACTCCAGATGGAAAACCGATGTAGAGATAATTGAGCAGGTTCAATCCTGGTATCTGAGAGACTCGATTACTGGCTAGTAGCAAGGCGATCGTAAACCCAATCGCAAATTTATACAGCATGGTTTGTCATTGAGATTAATTACTCTCATTCGATCAGATTAGTATAAATACCTTGATTTAATTAGAGGAACGCAACAATGAAATCGAGGTGAAATACAGCTCGGTCAATCGAAAGAGATAGATCCTACTCCAAGTGATAGAGGCCGGTTTGAGTTTTGCACTCTAGATTAGGGTAGAAATCTGCTAGAAACCTATGAGCTATTCTCCTTACTTACTCAAAGGTCAAAAAGCCCTGATCACTGGAGCAAGTTCCGGTCTGGGTGAAGCGTCGGCACGGTGTTTAGCAAAAGCAGGTGCGGCTGTTGTGATTAACTATCATTCGGAGCAGAAAGCCGCTGAAAAGATTGTGCATGACATCACCGCTGATGGTGGAGAGGCAATCGCCATTGCTGCCAACGTGGCGAGGGAAGAGGATGTCAAAGCCCTGTTTGCTGAAACGCTACAGACATTTGGCACGATCGATATCTTGGTGAACAATGCCGGACTCCAGAAAGATGCTTCGTTTGTCGATATGACGCTGAAAGACTGGAATCTGGTCATTGGTGTGAATTTAACGGGACAATTTCTCTGTGCGCGTGAAGCGGCAAAAGAGTTTTTGCGGCGGGGTGTGAAACCCGATGTGTCCTGTGCGGCAGGCAAAATCATCTGTATGAGTTCAGTGCATGAGGTAATTCCGTGGGCAGGTCATGTGAATTATGCTGCCAGCAAAGGTGGCATTGACATGATGATGAAAAGTATGGCGCAGGAACTCGCACCCCAGAAAATTCGGATTAATAGTATTGCACCGGGCGCGATCGAAACGCAAATCAACACATCTGCTTGGAGTACACCGGAGGCGAAAGCAAACTTGCTGCAACTGATTCCGTCTGGGCGCGTTGGTATCCCAGGCGATATTGGTAGAGCGGTGGTCTGGTTGGCTTCTGATGATTCGGATTATGTCAACGGTACAACCTTATTTGTCGATGGCGGCATGACGCTGTATCCAGGGTTTGCTAAAGGTGGATAAATCATGCCAACGAAAGTGTCAGTGAATGCGGGTCAAATTACGATTAATGATGGTGCCACGTTTTTAGTCACCGATTCGCGTGGATGGATTGATGAAACGGTCGCACAAGGGTTTTTTGTCGCGGATACCCGCCTACTTTCCTACTATGAAGTCTCGATTAACCGCGATCGCCTTTTACTGCTTGCCTCCAGCCCCCTGAACCACCACAGTGCCCTCTATCAGTTCACCAACCCTGAGTTTCGTACCACTCAAGGCAACATTCCCAACGGACGCTTGATGATCAGCATTCGTCGTGATGTGGGTGGCGGTATGCACGAAGATATTGATATCACAAACCATCATGCGGAACGAGTTGCCTTTCAACTGATGCTGGCGATTCGCTCTGACTTTGCGGATATTTTTGAGGTGAAGTCGCAGCAAATTTTAACGCGCGGTGAAACGGAAACCACTTGGCACGATGGCAAACTGATGACGATCTATCACAACGGTACGTTCCATCGCGGACTGATTACCCAACCAGAATGCGCTGATTCACAACCGCGCTATGCCAACGGTCGTCTCTTTTTTGATGTGGTGCTTGATCCAGGCAAGACCTGGCACACCTGCCTTAACTTCGCCGCGATCGTTGATGGCGATATATTTTATCCACAAAATACCTGTGCAGTAGAACACAACACAGAGGCAAAACAGGTCAGCAAGGATTTTCTGGCTCAGGCAACTAAATTGCGATCGTCCAATGCTGAAATTGCTGCTTACTACCAGCAAGCCCTGGTCGATATGGCTGCACTACGCATCAAGGTCGAGGCGAAGGGACACGAGTTCTGGATGCCTGCGGCTGGTATTCCCTGGTTTGTGGCGGTGTTTGGACGCGATTCTGTAATCGTGAGTATGCAAACGATGGCGGTGTATCAAGAGTTTGCTCATGGCACCTTGCTACGACTGGCGCAACTCCAAGCCACCGAAGTGGATGATTGGCGCGATGCTCAACCCGGCAAGATGCCGCATGAATTACGCCGTGATGAACTGACGCAACTTAAGCAACTCCCCTACACGCCCTATTACGGCACGATCGATACCACCATTCTCTGGATTACCACCCTGGCAGAGGCGTATCAATGGAGTCACAACGAGTCGTTTCTAAATGAATGTCGGGAGCCTCTGGAGCGCGCGCTTGCCTGGATTGAAACCTACGGTGACTTTGACCAGGATGGGTTTGTGGAATATCAAACCCGATCGTCAATGGGGTTGCGAAATCAAGGCTGGAAAGATTCGGGTGATGCCATTGTCTATCCTGATGGGAAGCAGGTGGAGCCACCGATCGCGCTCTGCGAAGTTCAGGGCTATGTATATAGCGCCTGGCGCGATGCCGCCAAACTTTATGAGGTTTGGGGAGACGTGAAACAGGCAAAGCAATTACGGCAGAAGGCAGACGACCTGTATCAGCACTTTAACGATCGCTTCTGGATGGAAGACGAAGGGTTTTACTGTCTCGGTTTAGATCGCCAAAAACAGCAAATTCGCTCGATCGCGTCGAACCCTGGACATTTGCTCTGGTCAGGCATTGTACCCAAAGACCGTGCTGATCGCCTGGTGAAACGGCTCTTCCAGCCCGATCTCTGGTGCGGCTGGGGCCTTCGCACCCTTTCCAACCTCAATCCTGCTTACAACCCCATTAGCTACCAGTTGGGTAGCGTGTGGCCCCACGATAACTCCGCGATCGCCATGGGTTTGAAGCAATACGGCTATCATGCTGAAGCCAATCAGATTGCAGAGGGCATTTTTGCCGCTGCCAGTTATTTTGAAGCAGGACGGATGCCAGAGTTGTTTGGTGGGATGGAACGCCAGCCAGGACACTTTCCGGTACCCTATCCTGATGCTAACATTCCCCAAGCCTGGGCAGCCGGATCAATCTTTCTACTCATTCGCGCCATGTTGGGCTTGGAAGCCAATGCATCCGCGCGATCGCTCACCGTTCAACCTGTCTTACCCGATTGGTTGCCCGATGTGGAACTGGTCAATCTCAGCGTGGGGGATGCCATTGTGACGCTCCGTTTCTGGCGTGAGGGGGAACAAACGCAATGGAAGGTGATGCACCTGGAGGGTGAACTGAAGGTAGAGGCGAAACCATAACGACATAGGCGCAAGCACATGACAACCGTAAACAACCATTACGACATCATCATTATTGGCACGGGCGCAGGTGGTGGTACGCTGGCGCATCGACTTGCCCCCACTGGCAAAAAGATTTTGGTGCTGGAACGAGGTAACTTTTTGCCGCGCGAGAAGGCAAACTGGAGTGCCTTAGAGGTTTACCAAAAAGAACGGTATCACACGAACGAACACTGGATTGGCGAAGATGGTAAACCATTCCGTCCGCAAACAGGGTACTGGGTGGGCGGTAATACCAAACTCTACGGTGCAGCCTTGATTCGCTTACGGGAACGTGACTTTACGCAAGTCATCCATAAAGGGGGCATTTCCCCTGCCTGGGAACTGAGCTATCAAGACTTTGAGCCCTACTATACGCAGGCAGAGAGGCTCTATGACGTACACGGCAAGCGGTGGAGTGATCCAACAGAGCCAACGACTAGAGCAGAATACCCCTATCCTCCCGTCAGTCACGAACCGGATATGCAGGCGATCGTGGATGACATTCGTGAACTGGGCTATTATCCGTTTCCGTTGCCCTTGGGCTTAAAACTGAATGAACAAGACCGCACCAAAAGTCCTTGCATTCGCTGTGATACGTTTGATGGCTATCCCTGTCTGGTTGGGGCGAAAGCCGATGCTGAAGTGAACGCCATTCGCCCTGCCCGTGAAACTTACGACAATCTTACCTTACTAACTCAGGCAAAAGTTTTATGCCTGTTGACCAGTCAGTCTGGGCGAGCGATTACTGGAGTGGAGACAGACGTGAATGGAGCACATCAGGTCTTCGAGGGTGACATTGTGGTTGTGGCATGTGGTGCGATTAACTCGGCAGTGCTGCTGTTACGTTCAGCCAATGAGCAGCATCCACATGGGCTGGCAAACAGTTCCGATCAGGTTGGACGCAATTTCATGAAGCATTTGGCAACGGCATTAGTGGCGCTGCATGTGGACGTTAATCATGCCAGTTTTCAAAAAACGATCGCCGTCAATGATTTTTACTGGGGCGAACCGGATTTCCCCTACCCCATGGGAATGGTGCAAAACACCGGAAACGTCCTGGCCGATATGCTTCCAGCAGAAGCTCCACCGTTAATGGCTCCCTTTGTCAAACTGCTTCCCCACTTTGAACGACATCTGATTGCTGAGCGCACGACAGGCTGGTGGCTTCAAACGGAGGATTTGCCCGATCCCAATAATCGGGTGCAGGTCATTGATGGGA
>JAJPKC010000490.1 GCA_021323955.1 Oscillatoriales cyanobacterium Centralia_MAG_596
GATCGAGCGCTGTCCCCGCCTGCAGATCGAGCTGAAGCAACGCCTCATCCAGGTCTGGATCGAGGTCGGGACTAAACCAGGGCATCGATTCCACAGGTTTGTCTTGATAGAGCTGTTCCCAGTCGGGAAATTCACGAAGGTTGGTCATGGCTACCACTCCATTGATAGGTCAGTCGTTGTTGACTTGTGGCTAACGGTTCATTCTTTACGCTACCTGTTTTCTCCGCTTTTAAGAGCGCATTCATGGCGTCGTAATATAAATCTGGATCAAAGGACAGGAGAATGAGATCAACCCCACTGTTTAATGCTGTAAGACTGGCTTTGCCGACGCCATCGTTGCTGCCATAGACGGCCTGCATACAAAAATCATCGGTCACTAAAATGCCTTGATAGTGCCATTGATCTCGAATTAAGTCGGTGATAACTGCTTTAGAAAAAGAGACGGGATGATCCGCATCGATCGCCATCAGCCTGGCATGTCCTAACATCACAAAGGCTTGAACATGACCCATGAGTGTGCGAAACGGTACCCAATCGTCTTGCACTAATGTCGCGATAGGGGTTGGTAATTGGGCCTCTTCAACATGCGTATCATTGTTAATGCGACCCAGACCCGGAAAGTGCTTGAGTGTGCAGTGAACGTGATGGCTTGCTAAGGTGTCACAATACCAGGATGCCACTTGAGCCACAATGGTTTTATCCGCTGAAATGGCACGTTGATAAATGCGAGAATAGCGATCGCTCGGATTCACAATTTGTTTGTTTAAGTCCACAACAGGCGCAAAATTGAGATTGATCCCAAGTTCAGATAACTCTTTGCCGTGAACGTGAGCATATTGAAAAACGGCGTCTTTCTGGGATGCAATTGCAGCCTGGGAATTAACAATGCTGGCTAATGGTGGTAACGGCGTCAACGGTGGGGAGAGCCGCGACACAATGCCTCCTTCCTGATCGGTCGCGATCCATAAAGGAGACAATCCCTGGGTTTGACGAATCGCCTGTAGGCTTCTAATCTCGTCCCTGATTTCAGCTTTAGTCTTGTGCTGAATGTTGCGTGTAGTGATGAAAACGCCCGCGATCGCGCGTCTTTCTACTAATGCTTTTGCCTCCTCAAGATTGCGATAGCCAACGATAAAATGCTGACCTAATTTTTCCAGGCTAGATGGATTGGCAGTGAGTACAGTCTGTTTTACCCATTGAAAGTCGGCTTCTGTATGTGCGGCGATTGCAAAACCAGAACATGCCAGGATCAGAATGAGAAGGTGGCTAATTTTTTGAATGAGTTTAGTTCGATAAAACCACCAGACTTCAATCAGAATGAGTCCCAAACTTACTGTGAAGATTACTGGCGTCAACCAACTTCTCGACTCAGTGAGAAACGGCTTTCTAAACAGCACCGCACCACACAAAACGGCTCCTGCTAGGAAGAATTTGAGTCCAAAAAGCAGAATAGTAGTGATCTTTTGGGGGAGACGCGATCGCATATTAGAGAATTGTTTTTCCCCCATCCACAACCAGTGCAGCACCGTGCATCAACGCTGGCGCATCGCTGGCCAGAAACAGCGCCACTTGAGCAATTTCAGCGGGAGTGCCAAGCCGCCCGATCGGCATGGTCGCGATTCCTTCTGCTTTTGCCTGCGTGGGATCGGCAGCCTGGTCAAACTCACCTTGCAGCATGGGCGTATCGATTGGCCCTGGGCAGAGTGCATTGATGCGGATGTTGTCTTTAGCGTACTCCAGCGCCAGAGCACGAGTCAGTGAGAGTACTGCTCCCTTGCTGGCACAATAGGCCGCGTAGAGCGGTTGTGCGACGATCGCCAGTTCCGATGCCGTGTTGATCACCGCGCCGCCGCCCTGCTGCTGCATCCGTGGAATTGCCTGCTGGCAGAGGTAAAACACCGATTTGAAGTTGACTGCCATGATGCGCTCTAGTGTGTCTGCATCGGTGCGGGTAAATGGCTCGATCACCGAAATCCCGGCATTGTTGTAGAGAATATCGAGGCGTCCAAAGGTGGCACAGCAGCGATCGATCGCTGTGGCACAGGCGGCTTCAGTAGACAAATCGGCGGTGAAATAGTGAAACGATTGCCCCTTTGCCTGCAAGGTTTCGGCGAGTGATTGTCCCGCGACCTCGTTGCGATCGACCCCAAACACGGTTGCACCCTCTGCGGCGAATAGCGCTGCGGCTGCTCGCCCAATACCCGATGCTACGCCTGTGATCAGCGCCACCTTGCCATCCAATCGTCCCATTGATCGCTGCTCCCTGTTCGGTTCCTTGTCTATCGCAAACCGTCTGTCGTCATGCGCCTACCAATCGTGAATGCGCCTAAAACGGCTGGAACGCCATCTTGTCGGCGTAACAATCGGCATAACATACCGCACTGTCCGTTGTACTCTAAATTGGTTGACGACGTTTGAATGTTTGTACGGGTTCAAGATTGATGTCTTTCTCTAAACTACACCGTTGGACGCGCCGCCAGACGCTCTGGATGCTGACAGGCGCGATCGCCGGGTCAAGTCTCCATGCGTGTGCGAAGCCCGCTGCCACCCCGTCTGGAGAGTCCAATGCCTCGTCGGGGGCTGGCAGCATGTCGATTAAGATGGGGATTGCGCCGTGGATTGGCTTTACTCCCTTTCATATTGCGATCGAGAAAGGCTTTTTCAAAGCCCTGGGGCTGGATGTCACCGTCAAAGTGTTTGACACCAACGCGCAGACCTTTCCCGCTTTCACTGCTGGTCAGGTGGATGGGTTTGCCCCCGTCACGTCCGAAGCCATCACGCTGGCAGCGAAGGGCGTTGATCTCAAAATTGTGATGGTCGAAGACAATTCGCTCGGGGCCGATGTGCTGCTGGCGCGGAACAGCATCAAGAGCATCAAGGATTTCAAAGGCAAACGCATTGCGGTGGAAATTGGCGGGATTGGGCACTTCTTTGTGCTGCAAATTTTGGCAGAAGCAGGGTTGACGGGCAACGATGTCACTCTGGTAAACACACCACCCGATGCGGCAGCGATCGCCTATCAAACGGGGAAGATTGACATCGCCTATTCCTACTCGCCCTTTAGCGAAAAAGCGATCGCGGCCCAGGCCGATGGCAGGGTGATCTATAGCTCCAAGCAAATGCCCACCGCAATCGTGGACGTTTATCTCTTCAGTACCAAATTTGCCCAGGCGAACCCAAAAGCCGTTGCTGCGTTTGTCGAAGGCATCTTTAAAGGCGTTGAATTCTTAAAGACCGATCGCAAAGAGGGCGTAGCCATTGGTGCGAAGCAGCTCAAAGTCACGCCCGAAGAACTGGAGCAGCAGCTAAAAGGGGTGCGTATTCCCGATGTGGCAATCAATAACGCAATGCTGGGCGATACCAGTAGCCCTGAGTACTTACTCCCGTCAATGACCAGGCTAGCCGAGTTTTTGAAAGCGCAGAAGCAGATTCAAACCACTCCCGACCTGGCAAAAATGCTGGATGCACAGTATGTCGCTGCCCTCAAAGCGAAGTAGATGGAAGCATTGCTCACAGCCTTAAAGTCGATCGTTGCTCTACTCTGAGTAATCGATTCAATTTGACCTTAAATACGGAGTCATGCGCATGAGTTCTGTCTTGATGAGTTCGATGAGTTGGGTCGCTTACCAGGAACGGTTGCAGGATGATGGACTGGTGCTGTTGCTTCCCTGTGGCGCACTGGAGCAGCATGGCCCCCACTTACCGCTGGGAACGGATGCGCTCTTGAGTGCCGCGATCGCCCAGACCGTTGCCGAGAAAGTCAATGGTTTAGTCGCGCCGACTCTCAGCTATGGCTACAAGTCACAGCCCAAGTCGGGCGGTGGACAGCACTTTCCCGGCACCACCAGTCTGGATGGGCAAAGCCTGAGTCAGATCGCGCGGGATGTGATTCGCGAGTTTGCCCGTCATGGCGTGAACCATCTGGTGATTGTTGACGGGCACTACGAAAATCAATGGTTTCTCACCGAAGGCATTGATCTGGCAATGCGAGAGCTTGGCGCATCCAGTCCCCTCCGGATCATGCGGCTGGAGTATTGGGACTTCTGTACCGAGGCAACGCTCCAGAAAATTTTTCCCGATGGCTTTCCGGGTTTTGCGCTGGAACACGCTGCGGTCATCGAAACGTCCCTGATGCTGCACTACTATCCTGACCTGGTGCATCTGGATTTGATTCCCCACGATCAACCCGCCGATTTTCCACCGTACGATATTTATCCCACCCGGACAGAATGGGTGCCGCCATCGGGTGTGCTCTCCTCTGCCAAAGGAGCCAGTGCCGCAAAAGGGGCATTGATGGCAGCACAAATTACGGATAGTATTGCAGCGGCGATCGCGCATGAATTCACCTTGTAGGAATGTGCCATAGCACGTCCCTATGTCCTGGAATGTCGTCGCATTCTGGGATATCCCGCGACACAGTCTAATCTTGGCCGATGTAGTTTGTGTTGCATTTTGCACTGGTTACAAATGTCAAAATTTTGCGTTAGCTCATAAGGATGGCAGGAGTGATGAATTTCTCGAAGTCAAACCGTTGGACGCGTCGGCAGACCTTGTGGATGATGACGGGCGCGATCGCGGGAGTGGGTCTCCACGCATGTGCGAAACCACCTGAAGCTCCCTCAGCCCAGTCCTCATCGTCTCCGGCTGCCTCGGCTGCTGGTGGCCCGGTATCAGCATCAATGGGAATTACGACCTGGATTGGTAACACCCCGCTCTATATTGCCCAGGAGAAAGGATATTTCAAAGATCTGGGGTTAGACCTGCAAATCAAAGTCTTTGATACGGTGGCACAGGCGTTTCCTGCTTTTACATCGGGGCAGCTTGATGGATTGGCACCCGTCACCTCCGAGGCTGTGACTCTGGCCTCCAAAGGGGTTGATTTCAAGATTGTGACGGTGGAAGATACATCGCTCGGTGCAGACGTGATTCTGGCCCGAAACAGCATCCAGAGCATCAAAGATTTCAAAGGCAAAAAAATTGCGGTGGAATTGGGGGGCATTGGTCACTTCTTCTTGCTGCAAATTCTGGCAGAAGCGGGATTGACGGCTAAAGATGTCACGCTGGTAAATACCCCGCCGGATGCTGCTGCCGCTGCGTTTCAGGCCGGCAATATTGAGATTGCGTACTCCTACTCGCCCTTTAGTGACAAAGCGATCGCCGCTCAGAAGGATGGACGGGTGATCTACAGCTCGAAGCAAATGCCCACGGCGATCGCGGACTTATACATCTTCGGTACTAAGTTTATCCAGGCAAACCCGAAAGCGATCGCGGCGTTTGTGGAAGGCAACCTCAAAGGGGTCGATTTCTTGAAAACCAACCGCAAAGAAGGGCTGGCGATCGGCGCGGCTAAACTCAAACTCAAGCCAGAGGAACTTGACGAGCAGCTTAAGGGTATTCAAATTCCCGACAAAGCACTGAACGTGGCCATGTTGGGGAACGCCAACAGCGATCAATACCTGCTGAAGCCAATGACAAAACTGGCCGCATTCTTGAAAGATCAGGGGCAGATCCAAACCGTACCCGATCTAACGAAGGTGTTGGATCCCCAGTACGTAACGGCGATGAAGTAGCGATCAATGCATCCCATACCGGATCAGGGCAACGCGGGGCAGCTTCTCCCGGCCATGCCCCATGCCTTCCCGATCGCGCTGAGCCACACCGCACTGCTGGTGATCGACATGCAGAATGATTTCTGCCATCCAGACGGCTTTTGTGGGCACAATCTGGGAGCCGATTTGACAGCGGTGCGGGAAATTATTCCGCGTGTCCAGGCGATAATTGCATGGGGTCGCCGCCACAATTTGCTGGTGATTTATACTCGCGAGAGCCATCGCCCTGACCTGTCGGATGTTTCGCCCAGTAAGCGACTCCGATATGCCAATGCGGGCTATCCCGTTGGGGCACCGGGAAACATGGGGCGGTTTCTGGTGCAGGGAGAACCGGGAACCGCTCTCCTGGATGTATTCCATCCTTTAGAGAATGAACACCAGTTGGATAAATCCGCTCAATCGGCTTTTATTGGCACGAATTTAGAAACACTGTTGCGCGATCGCGGCATCACACACCTACTCTTTACAGGCGTCACCACTGAGTGCTGTGTGCTGGCAACCTATCGTCAGGCCAGCGATCTGGGGTTCTACTGCTTGTTGTTAGCAGACTGTTGCGCGGCCTTCAGTCCAGTCGAGCACCAGGCCGCGATCGCCGTTGTGCAGGGAGAAAATGGCGCGATCGGCTGGGTCGCCACGTCTGAGCTATTGCTGGCACTCTAGCCAATCTGAAACGATCGCGACAGTTGATCATTCGCAGCTTCTTCAACTGCGTGATCCGTAATGCGAACTTGCTGATTCTAAAGCGCTCGGATGATGTCTTGAATTCTCATATCTTGACGATATTATGTGCCTGGAGATTAAGCTGATTAACCTTGCTGTCGCGGATTGACATAACCATCGTAGGGGTTCAAACTTTCAGTCGAAGCACTCATGCAAAAATCACAATTGAAGCTTAACTATCTGTAACGATCAATGTCCCTTACACTCTCACCAAAGGGGCTACACACTGCGGTAAGGTGGAAAGGCTGACGTTAAAAGCTCCTTTCAAGCTCTGAATCTATGTCGCCTACTGCCACACCGATCGCCACTCGTACAATTCGCATTGGTTCTCGCAAAAGCCAGCTTGCCCTGGTACAGACCTATTGGGTGCAAGAGCAGTTGCAGAAAGCCTTTCCCGATCGCACCTTTGAAGTGCACACCATGAGCACCCAGGGCGACAAAATCCTGGACGTGGCGCTGGCAAAGATTGGCGACAAAGGGCTGTTCACCAAAGAGCTAGAGCTTGGCATGATCAACGGTGACATTGACTTTGCCGTCCATTCGCTCAAAGATTTGCCAACCCGGTTGCCCGAAGGACTCGTTTTGGGCTGTGTGACCGAGCGCGAAAATCCTGCTGATGCGCTGGTGGTGCATGAACAGCACAAGGACAAGCAGTTGGACACCCTGCCAGAAGGCGCGATCGTGGGCACCTCTTCTCTGCGACGGCTGGCACAGTTGCGGCACCATTATCCCCATCTCAGCTTTAAGGATGTGCGGGGCAACCTGAACACTCGACTGGCCAAGCTGGATGCTGGCGAGTACGATGCACTGATTCTGGCGGCGGCGGGCTTGCAACGACTCGGAATGCCCGATCGCATCCATCAAATCATTCCCGCTGAGGTCTCGCTGCACGCTGTGGGGCAGGGTGCGTTGGGGATTGAGTGCCGGGGCGATGATACCGAAGTGCTGACGCTCCTGAAGGCATTGCAGCATGAGCCAACCGCCAACCGTTGCTACGCTGAACGCGCCTTTCTGCGTGAACTGGAAGGGGGCTGTCAGGTGCCGATCGGGGTCAATACCCTCCTCGATGGCGATGCGCTCACGCTAACGGGCATTGTCATCAGTTTGGATGGACAGCAAGTAGCCAAAGATAGCGTCAGTGGTCCTGCTACCGATGCCGAAAAATTAGGTACTGACCTTGCTCATCGCCTGCGGCAGCAGGGGGCGCAGGCCATTCTGGACGAAATTCTGGCGACTGTGCAGCGCGGGTAGAGCCAAAGATCTACTTTTAGGAAGTTGGTTGACTGTCAGCCCCGACGGTAGGATGCCACCATTCGATTTATGGTGATGTCTATGTTTACTCTACTTTGGGGCATTGTGGTACTGCTGTTCGTCCTATGGGTCGCAGGGTTCGCGCTGCATATTGCGGGTGGCTTTATTCATCTCGTACTGGTGCTGGCGATCGCGATCGCCGTCTACAACTTTGCCATGAACCGTGATGCCCGTCAGCCATAGTTCATAGCCGTTTCTGTTGTCCAGCCAGCTACATCTATCGCTCTGCACTCGCAACATCCAGAGCGTCCATAACCTCTCCCGATGTTAAACCCATTAACCCCTGGAGAGGTTTGGTGTATCTCAGTGCCGATGTTCGATCGCCAATTCCACGATCAAATTAACCGTTGGTCGCAGAAAGCTGGTAGCGTTTGAGCAGGACTTGATGCCGATATTGAGAGGGACTGAGGCTCAACATGCGAATTCTGTTTGTAGCTGCCGAGGCGGCTCCGATCGCGAAAGTAGGTGGTATGGGAGATGTCGTGGGGGCACTTCCCAAAGTACTCCGTCAGATGGGACATGATGTCCGCATCTTCTTGCCTTACTACGGCTTTTTACCCGACAAGATGACGGTGCCGAAAAAACCGATCTGGTCGGGAAGCGCTATGTTTCAAAGCTTCGATGTGTACGAATCGGTGCTGCCGGGTACTGATGTGCCTCTCTATCTGTTTGGGCATCCGGCGTTCCTGCCGCGTCGTGTCTATGCGGGAGAGGACGAAGACTGGCGGTTCACGCTGTTTGCCAACGGCGCGGCTGAGTTTGCCTGGAACTACTGGAAGCCCGAGATCATTCACTGCCACGACTGGCATACAGGCATGATTCCCGTCTGGATGCACCAGTCTCCCGATATCTCAACCGTATTTACCATTCACAATCTCGCCTATCAGGGGCCGTGGCGCTGGAAGCTAGAGCAAATGACCTGGTGCCCCTGGTACATGCAGGGACACAACACGATGGCCGCAGCTGTGCAGTTTGCCGATCGCGTCAATACGGTATCGCCTACCTACGCCCAGCAAATTCAGACGCCTGCCTATGGCGAAACGCTGGAGGGACTGTTGTCCTTCATCAGCAGCAAGCTGTCTGGCATTGTTAACGGCATTGATACTGAGTCTTATGACCCAGCGAACGATAAAAGTTTGGCTCAAACCTACACCCCTGAAACGCTTGACCAGCGCCGCGCAAATAAGGTTGCCCTGCAAGAAGAGGTCGGGCTGGAAGTGAACTCGGGTGCCTTTCTCATTGGTATGGTGACGCGGTTAGTGGAGCAAAAGGGGCTTGATCTGGTGCTCCAGGTGCTCGATCGCTTTATGGCCTATACCGACGCGCAGTTTGTGCTATTGGGGACGGGCGATCGCTACTACGAAACCCAGATGTGGCAGTTGGCGTCTCGCTATCCTGGCCGGATGTCGGTGTACTTGCTGTTTAATGAAGCGCTATCACGCCGCATCTATGCGGGCTGCGATGCATTTTTGATGCCTTCTCGGTTTGAACCGTGCGGTATCAGCCAGATGCTATCCTTGCGCTATGGCTGCGTGCCGATCGTCCGCCGCACGGGTGGACTGGTCGATACGGTCGAGCCATTCGATCCAGCGAATAACCGGGGGACAGGCTATGCCTTCGATCGCTACGAACCCCTCGATCTGTATACGTGCATGGTGCGCACCTGGGAAGGGTTCCGCTTTAAGGACGATTGGCGCAAATTGCAACAGCGCGGCATGGGCATGAACTTTAGCTGGGATCGATCAGCGATCGAGTACGTCAAGCTCTACCGCGACGTGCTGGGTCTGCCTGCCGAACCACTCGCGCCCAGTAAGGAGCCAGAACTGATTTCCTGAGGGCCGCGATCGATCTGGGGCCAATATCGACGGTGTCAGACCGAGGGGTGACACGCTGATCGCTTAAATGAGCGCTGAGCAGGCTGGTGCGATCGCCGTTGTTGTACGTTCTAAAGCAGCGGCGAGCGTTCTCGGTTGCTCTAATCGGGCGAAAGTTCCTGGGGAATCAGCAACTTTTCGGGTTTAATTGGGGTCTATGTACTTATAGACTTTTCTGACCTTTAATCAATGTCGATTCATCTCTCTCAACGGTGGGTGGCGCTGTTGGCGCTGCCCTTTGCCCTGGCACCCGCCATGATTCACCTGTCTACTGCCGTCGCCGCTAATGCTCAAACGGTGCGCGGGCCGCAAACGGCTGCCACCGCTAGGCCTGCATTCCGCATGGCACAGCGATCGCGCATCCAACGGATACGGTTTGCACCCAACAGCGATTCTGCCACCATCAAAACCAGCGTCATCAACGGCACACGCGACATTTATCTTCTCGACGCCCAAAAAGGACAGACCATGAGCGTCAGAATTGTGTCATTAGAAGATAATGCCGTGTTTGACATTACGACACCCCCGAACCAGACCGGGCAACGGCGCACGCTCAAGCAAGAAGCGGTGGTCTGGACTAGCCAGTTGCCTGAAACAGGAGACTATCAGGTCATTGTCGGTACAACCCGCGGCAACGCCAGCTACAGGCTTCAGATCACGATCAAATAGGAATGGTTAAGTTGGGACGTTGATCTAACGTCCCGATCGGTCTGGCTACTTTGCGGTACAAACTAACCCATACACGTAGTTCTGGATCGTCGTTTTGAAATCGGGATCGCCTGTAGCGGGTTTGGTTGAGAGCGCTAACTGGACTGGATTGTTCACCCGTCCGCGTCTAAAGAGGTTGCCTATGTCTCGCCGGAAGAGTTCGGCAGCCGGAATTTGCCCGGTCACGGTGGTCGGATCACCGTTGGTTAGCGTGGTTACTTCGAGGTCATGAAAATCGCTGAAGTGAACAAAATCATTCCAGACGCTCGTGGCGGCCAGCGTATCCCAAAAGAAGAGGGTGTCGTATACGTACTCACCCGTGCTTAACTTGTTTGCGAGCTGCAGCTTGCGAATAAATTGAGCGGGAGCTGTGGCGCACTGGGTCGGGTGGTTGGTCAAGCGATCGGCAAACCCCTTCAGCCTTGCCGAATCGGTTGCATTCAGCGGCACGATGTAGACAGGAATACCGGAATTCAAAATTTTGTCCACCGCACTGGCATCGGTCCAGAAATTGGCTTCGGCATTATTGAGCGAGTTAAAGATATTTTTGTGCGTATGGGTTTGAATCGCTTCAAAGCCTGTCCCTTGATCGGGAAGATGTTGATCACCAAACACATGCGATCCATCCTGATAATAGATATTTCCTAACGTCCAGGTGGGTGATGGCTCATTCAACCGATAGTTTCCTTTAGCATCAAAATTGTCGGCTTTATTAGCATCCCACACGCCCCCAATAAATCGGGTCGAAATGACCTTACTCAACTTTGAAAGCTTTGTCCACGGGGGGCAGCCATGCTCAAGCGGTTCGCTCTCAATTTTGCGATACGCTCTTGCCAGATTGGTGGGTGGTCCAACCGAGACGATCGTGAGCGGATCATCATCTCGATAGGCTTTACACATTGACTCTGCCAGATAATCTGAAGCTTTTTTCTTGGTTCTGATCAAATTTAATTCTGGCAGATTAAATTCATCCAGGATCGTTTTTGCAGTGGGCAGGACGTACTTAATCGTCTCGTCGCGGAAGGGCTTATTAAATTCATTCCAACACACAACATCGTTGCGCGAGAACACAAATTCCTGGTGGAATAAGCACGGTGCAAATGCCTTCTTGCCGCCAAACGGTAGCTGAAACCGAAAGGAGGTGTAGCCTGTTCCATCAATCGGGTTGCCCAGTGCATCCGTTTTGTTGGCCAGTGAAATTACAGCCACTCGTTCATCACATCCAGAGTAGATTTTGGCTTTTTTGTATTGCGCGATCGAGAGTATTTTTTGCGTCAATCCATCAACGGTGCCTTCATCAGCGCTAAAATTTCCTAACAAATCGGGCTTCAAACTAGGATAGCCGTTGGAATCTTTACAATAGGCTTCGCCAGTGGCCGCTGTGGTAACGCCAATTAACTTAACAGGTGGTGACGGTAGCTGCGATGCAATCGCAAGTGAAAGGATGGCGTAAGACGCTTCAAACGCACCATCATGATCCAAAATAATGCGGATGGGTTTAGTGGTGTGAGCGGATGCCGAAAGACAGAAACTACCAGTAATCCCTGTCAATAACAGGGGCGTCAACAGTGCTTTGAGCTTGGAACGAAACATGTAGAACCCTCACGATTTGCGATCGCATGTGATTACTTGCACGGTCACTACGCTTGCGCTATCGCGGTACGATTCCTCAGTTTCTAATCAACCGAATTGGAAAACTTCGTTAAATTAATTGCTGAATTAACGGATTGCCCCAACAGGGAATGCACAAACGGAGAATGCACCACAACTGCAAGCAGTGAGCAAAATAATAATCTCAAAAAGGACGAAATAAAGTTCAGCGAGTAACAAATTTTGTAGCTTTCAAACAGCTTCATATCGTTAAGATAAGGTTAATTCGCTGGGTTTTAGTTAGTTTGATGTGCCGGTTCCGTTATTTCTTGATCAGAAGTTTAGACATTGGCATTAAGTGGTGAAATTGGCGCTGCAAGTTTGCTGGCAGGCAAGACGCGACGAATTTCGGCGATGGTCGTGATGCCAGTGGTTACTTTAGCGATCGCGGCCTTTCGGAACGAATCAAACTGGATGGTGTCCAGGTAGCGCGTTAATTCGCTGAGCGACCCTTCGTAAATAATTTGGCGGATGGTCGCATCAACGTGCAGCAATTCGATAATGGCCTCCCGCCCAAAATAGCCCGACTGGAAACATTGGGGGCAGCCCTTACCCTGTCGCCAGGCGTGCGGATGGGCCTCTGCCAGGCTCACTCCCAGCGTGTGCAGATCGGCCTCGGTTGGCGTGTAAGGCTCCGCGCAGTGAGGGCACACCCGACGCACCAATCGCTGGGCCACAACGCCCAGTAGGGCATCGCTGATCAGCCCCGGATCAGGGCCAACGTCTTTCAGGCGCGGAATGGCACCAACGGCATCATTGGTGTGGAGGGTTGTCAAGACCAGATGACCTGTGAGCGCTGCTCTCACAGCGGTTTCTGCCGTTTCACCATCCCGGATTTCGCCAACCATGATAATGTCGGGGTCTTGCCGGAGAATGGCGCGCAGTCCAGCCGCAAACGTCATTCCAGCCGCTTCGTTGACCTGAGTTTGGGTGATGCAGGGCAGGATGTATTCAACCGGGTCTTCCACCGTCACCACGTTGACATGCTCTGTGGCGATCGCCTGCAAACTGGTGTACAGCGTGCTGGTCTTCCCTGAACCCGTTGGCCCTGTGAAGATGATCATGCCCTGCGGCTGCTGGAGCCAGTTCTTGTAAACTGCAAGTGCCCGTTTGGTAAAACCCAACTCATCCATAGTGGAAAACGGATTTTGGCGCGGCAACAGTCGAATAACCGCTTTCTCGCCACCGACACAGGGAAGCGTGCTCACCCGCAGATCCAGGTCACGGGGCGTGGCCGCAGCAGACGCATATTGCTCACTAATGCGGGCATCCTGAGGCCGACGGCTTTCAGAGATGTCCATATCGGCCATTACTTTGAGCGCGACGACCGTGCGGCGACTGATCGCAAGCGGCAGCATCGTCACATCCCGCAGGATGCCGTCAATACGAAAACGGACTCGCAGTCCCTCCGTTGTCGGCTCCAGGTGGATATCGCTGGCACGATTATGCAGGGCACTGGCAATGATCGCCTTGATCTGGGCAATCTGGTTGTCGGCTTGCGATAGGCCGTAGTCGGCTACTTTGGCAAGGGCCGCTGGCGTTGTCGTTTCACCGTCAGGAGTAGCGATTGGCGTGGCCGCCGATGAGTCTTCTCGATCGCCCTGTTCCGCCGGTTCCGGGTCGCGGGTAGGGGATGGAGTCGCTTGTATTGGCTGGCGCTGAAACCTACGGGCGGCGGTTGATCGCCGGGGAGAGGGGATGCGTGATCGTCGGTCGATCGCAACTTTGAGCAATGGAATTTGGAGTGAGACTAGCCAGAAAAGGTAGAAGTACTTTTGCTGAAGTAACGTTTCGAGTAGTGAGGTCTGGGGGCTAGCGATCGGCGCTTTCAGACTCACGGTTGGTGTGGGCGACGGTGGGTTCTGAATCTGCGGGACAGGCCAGTGACGTGTCAAGGGGCGAAACGGTAGATCTGAAACGGGTGGCGCGGGTGGCGGGGGCAATGGCACGTTAGATCGATCAGCCGTCTTGGAACTGTGCGGCGATTGTGGCAACAGTCACATTTGTGGTGGCTGTGGTACAGGCAGCACATTCGGCCCGTTGCTGTCGGGCAGCCTGTTTGGTATCAGGTTGCCTGACGGCAGTGATCGCGGAGGCGGCACTGCGATCGGCGACGGTCGCGCAGTGGGAATCGCAGCGGGGGGGGCGGGTGCTGGGGAAGACGATCGTGGTGAGGAAGAGGATCGTGGTGGCGGTGTTGGTGGGGAGTCGTCGTCATCATCGTTATCCGATCCTGCTGTTGGCGCGGCGGATGACGACGTAGCGCTCGCTGAAGCCGGACTGGGAGCCGGTGCTGTGTTCGATCGCTGGGAATTTTTGCCGCAAAAGCGCGTTAAGTCCTGCGTACTGCGTCCTTCAATGCGGAGATAACACGTGGGAGTGACAGCATCTGGATCCTGCGCCGCCACGCGGACTGAATCCTGTGCTGCCGTGCGCACAGCCACTGCTACCATCACCATGAGAACAGTGATGGTCGTGATCGTTATGAACCGGAGCGATTTCAGCATCGTGCTGTACAGTCGAGTCGCCGTGATCGATCGCCGTCCCGATCGGCCAAATCGCCTTCGGTTCTGCTGAGAGTTCAGCGTACCAGACCGACGTTAAATTCCGCTAATGATGCTCACTACCGCTTATAGTAGACCTGCGAATCCAGTCCCCCGCCGTTGAGGAATTGGCTGATCTTGCTCGCATCCTGGTTGTCTGTAAAAGGGCCAATTTCCAGGTGCGGCCCCAATGGGATGTCTTTTTGCTGAATGGCTTCCTGCCGAATGCCCATACGGACGGCGCGATCGGCCAGTGCTGGCAGTTCTTCACGACTGCCCGGAATGATGACAAGATAATGGCTGACCGCTGCGACGCTGGTTGGCGCTGTCGTCATGCTGATGCCCGTTGTTGTCGCCATCTCAGCCAAAATACCCTGTGCGTTCAGCGCTGCAATTTGCTGCCGTGCCTGCGCCTCGCTATCGAACGTTCCTGCCTGGATAACGGACTGTCCCTGATACTGCTGAATCGATGCATTCGGCTCGATCGTGCGTACCTGCTGCAATAGATAAGGACTATCGCCATTCACATACACGATGTATCGATTCGATGAACTGCTCTGCGGGTTAACAGGAGCAATAAACACGGTTTCTCGACCGGGCACCGGATTCGGATTGGCAAAAGACGACGCAGGTGACAGACTGGGAACGGAAACGGTTGGCGGTGGCGGTAGTGGCACAACTTGCTGCGCCTGACTGCCCGTGGTCGTGGCCAAGACCACGATCGCCGCTCCTCCAATCACCCAACCCCCAGACCGCGTTAGCGAGAATGCTCCGCGTTGGCGCGTTTGCCGTGAAGCGCATGATCGCACCTGTAAATGGTTTGGTAAGGGTTGCGAC
>JAJPKC010000653.1 GCA_021323955.1 Oscillatoriales cyanobacterium Centralia_MAG_596
ATCATTCGCAAGCTGGGCGTGAAAGGCGGCGTGGGCTATGCCTATGAGTTTGCGGGTACCACGTTTGAGCAGATGAGCATGGAAGAACGCATGACCGTTTGCAACATGGCGATCGAAGGGGGTGCCCGCTGCGGCTACGTCAATCCTGACCAGGTGACATACGATTACCTCAAGGGACGTGATTTTGCACCCAAAGCGGTGGAATGGGATCAGGCCGTTGCCTGGTGGAACAGCATTCGTAGCGATGCCGATGCCGTTTACGACGATGTGGTGGTGTTTGATGCGGCGACGATCGCCCCGACCATCACCTGGGGCATTACGCCGGGTCAGGGGATTGCCGTCAACGAAGCGGTGCCCACGCCTGATGAAATGCCTGCCGACGAACGGGCGATCGCAGAAGAAGCCTACCACTACATGGATCTCCAGCCCGGTCAGCCTGTAAAGGGCACGAAGGTCGATGTCTGCTTCATCGGTAGCTGCACGAATGGCAGAATTTCAGACCTGCGTGAAGCAGCCAAATTCGCCCAGGGTCGGCATGTTGCAAATGGTATCAAAGCGTTTGTCGTGCCCGGTTCGGAACGCGTCAAGAAGCAAGCGGAAGCGGAGGGGCTGCACGAAATTTTTGTCCAGGCGGGATTTGAATGGCGGGAACCGGGCTGCTCCATGTGTCTTGCGATGAACCCCGATAAGCTGCAAGGCCGCCAGCTCAGCGCCTCATCCTCTAACCGCAACTTCAAAGGACGGCAGGGATCTTCATCTGGCCGCACCCTACTGATGAGCCCGGCGATGGTCGTCGCTGCCGCTGTGACGGGTCAGGTTACGGATGTGAGGGAACTACTCTAGCGTCAGGGGCGCGATCGCGCGTACTGCTGCTGCGAGCAGCATCTATTTACACGTATTTAGACTCGCATGGCTGTCTGCACGGTTAACCGTCACGCAGGTTTTGGTGTCGGTAAAAGGCGTACGTGTCAAATAATCCGCCAACCAGGGCACAGGTCAAGCCAATGACTAGGATGCCCTGCAGCGGATCGCCACTGCCAAATACGGACAGAAATTGGAGCAACTTTGTGGCTCCTCCCTGGGCGATCGCTTCGATTAGAGGGATTTGTTCGGCTGCCGATAGCAGCGCAAGAACCCCGCCCAGCAGCACAATCGGCAGTACAAAGCTAAACGTACTAGTCAGCAGTAGGGAACGAATGAAGGCTGGTGATATGAGCATAAGATTCGTAAACGCTGGTCAATCCAGTTAAGCGGCTTCGGCGCTAACGACAGTTCATCTCCACAATAGGAGCGATCGCTTTCGCCAACCGTAGATGTGAGAAATCTTAAATGAAGATTAAATATCTTGTTGAAGCTCTGTGAACAATTCCAAGCAAATAAATTCCCCAAACGGCAACTGTTGAGTCGCAATATCGCACATTCGACGCGGGACTTATCCGCTATGAGCCTTGATGGGCGCGATCGGGCCTTGCTGCTGGTTCGCCAATCAATTCGTTAACCTGAGAACAACACACAAAAATCTCCAAATTGCAACGTTCGATGTCGCCGTGCTAATCTCTCCAGCCCAACTGCTGACTAGCTCAAAGCGATCCGCTATTCTGACTAAGTTATCGTTTGCGTGATGTCCCCGTGAGTGAAAAGCCGATTGTTACTGGCTTAAGTTTGTGGAGCCAGCGCTTGCTGGCAGCCGTCCTGCTGGGTGGGCAGGTAATGGTGCATTTGCTGTCGGGTCGGATTCACCGCCGCAATACCTTAGAGCAGATGGCGGCTGTCGGGCCAGAGTCGCTGCTGATTGCCCTGCTGACCTCGACGTTTATCGGAATGGTATTCACCATTCAGGTGTCGCGCGAATTCATCAACTTTGGTGCCAGTAGCGCGGTTGGCGGCGTACTGGCGATTTCGCTGACGCGTGAAATGGCTCCCGTCCTCACGGCTGTCATTTTGGCGGGGCGAGTAGGGTCAGCGTTTGCCGCAGAGCTTGGCACGATGCGCGTTACAGAGCAAATTGATGCGCTCTACATGCTCAAAACAGATCCGATCGATTACCTGGTGATTCCCCGAGTGATTGCCTGTTGCCTGATGCTGCCCATTCTGACCGTTCTCTCACTGATGACCGGCATGATAGGCGGCATGATGATTGCCAACACCCTTTATGGCATTCCACAAAACGTTTTTATTGACTCTGCCCGTAACTTTTTGAGTCTGTGGGACTTGTGCAGCGCTCCAATTAAAGGGTTCTTTTTTGGTGCGCTGATTGCCATTATTGGTTCTAGCTGGGGACTAACAACCACGGGCGGTGCTAAGGGTGTTGGTCAATCGACGACTACGGCTGTCGTGACGTCATTACTGGCCATCTTCATCTCAAACTTCTTTCTCTCCTGGATTATGTTCCAGGGATTGGGCAGTGCGTTGGGGCAGGGGCTTTAACCACAGGGATGAGGGCGGGCGTTTGCGGCTGTGCGGTGATTGCCGAACTCGTTTAAGCCGTTCCAAGCCGCTGCGATCGCGTTCATCCCATGCCAGGAGGTCACTCTGTCCAATGGCTAAAACAGTTCGAGCGATCGTGCGGCTTGTGCCAGAGCGGGCACAGCGGCAGCATCCCAGTGTCCTTCACCCCGCCGCCCGGTTAACACCATCAGGCTCAGGCCGTAGGCTTCGGGGTAGCCCTCGGCTTCCAGCCAGAGGCGATCGCTCTCCGCTTCACAGGCAATTTTTTCCTCATCCATCAGTTCATGGCTCATCTGAGCCATCGTGGCGACTAACTGCGTTAGCAACCGACAAAAATCGTTCAGCTCGGCGGCAGTTAGTTCCAGCGCCCAATCATCTGCCCCCACCAGCCCTTGAAACTCAGCAGCAGCAGCATCCCAACCCAGTCGCCAGCCAGGGCCACTTTTGATGATGCGCGTCATGTCAGGGTTGCAGCAATTCTGCGCCTCCCCTTCCCCGGACGGGTGCGGGCGTTGCAGGGGATCCCGTGGGTGCGGGCTGTGGGGCTGGCGCTGAGAGCGGTTGGGGCGAACGTTTGGCCTGCATGGTGAAAGCGTCAACCAACGCCTGTACGAGTGCATCACGTTGCGCGCGGGTCAGTCGATTGATCGCGGCACGATCGTTGTCTACAGGACTTGTCCGCAGGGTCGAACGACTGGGGTAGCTGGCTTCATCAAATGCGCCGTTGTACCCCAGACCCAGATAGTCCGCCAGGGTTAGCTTCCAGTCAAAGCGGTAGAAGGGCGATCGCCCCGCGACGTAGAGATGATAGCGAATGAAGCGTCCGACCAGGGTGTTGTCAGTCTCAACCTTCCCGGTTTCTTTGCTAACGTACTGATTTTCTTTGGGGAAGTCTGGTAGCCGATCGTAGACGACTTGCCAGACACCTTCCGGTCGTACCCGCTGGGCGACTGCCGATTGCCCCATAAATAGATCCGGCAACAGTACTTCTGGAGCCGTCAGCACTAGCAAACTGCTCATCAGCAGCGCCAGCGTGATACCGATCCGCTTTCTCGTAATGCGTTTTTTGAACATGGCGATCGATCGTACAGTGGTTCCAGGACTCCGGTCAGCCGACCAGCGCGTTGCGTCCGTCAATGCCAACCCGTGCCCATTGATTTCGGATGCGAACTGAGACTGCTCACGGTTATTGCCGTTGGCTGGTCGCTGAGTGCTAAGTCCCTATTCCCCGATGATTTCGGGCTGTGTCAACTCGTCTGACATTTCAATAATGGCGCGCATGACGGGTTTCATCATGGGGTCATCCACACTTTCAAAATCTTCGAACCGACGCCGTTTGGCCCGGTTCGCCACCTGAACGGTAATCCGATAACGGTTAGAGGCGGCTGAAATAAGCTCGTCAGCCCGTCGCATTAACTGAGTGCTATCGAAGGCGGAACGTTTTTGCATGAAAGTGCCTGAGATTTTTAATACGATCGCCTCCAGTGTATCAAGTGCAGTTGACTTCTGGGATCTGGGAAAACGAATTACAATTCTGTATCAAGATTTGCAAAGTTTTACGCGCAATGGTAAAGTCCCATTTAACCTTACGGATGATTATCGACTATTACCCTATGCAAACCGTTGCCTGCGGTACAGCCCAGCCTACCCGTTATCGACCGCTCCAGACTGTAGATGCCCTCAGAGTGGTCGCGCTGGGAGACAGTCTAATTTACGGATTTGGTGATCCAGTAGGTGGAGGATGGGTAGAGCGGTTAAGGCGGGGTTGGATGCAACCGGGGAGCGCGGGGCACACGCTCTACAATCTCGGCATTCGTGGCGATGGCGTCAAGCAGGTGGCGCAGCGCTTGGAGAGCGAATTTCGGCAGCGGGGCGAACTCCGCAACCGATTGCCAGACTTGATCATCCTATCGGTGGGGGTGAATGATTCGGCGCGGTTGGCGCGCCTGAGTGGGCGAAATTTCACTGATTTTGATACTTTCTGCGCCGATATGACGGGACTGCTGGAACAAGCACGCGCGCTGTGCCCTGTTTTGTTTGTTGGTATGGTGCCAGTAGATGAGGCCAAAATGCCATTTCTGGACTGCCTTTACTACAATCATGCTGACCAATCTCGCTACAAAGAGGCGACGCGGCTGATTTGTGAGACCCTTCAGATCCCTTACCTCGATGTGTTTACCCAGTGGTTGGGGCGTGGTAGCGATTGGTGTCGATCGCGCCTCAGTGAGGACGGGCTTCATCCGAATGTGGCGGGCTATCAGTCACTCTTGGACGATGTGCTCAACTGGCAACCGTTTATCGATCGTGGGCTAAGTCTGCCATCTGTCCCTTGTTGGGCTTAGACGCAGAAGCGAGGAAGTGAAGGAGTCTTGCGATGGCAGTGCTTGTGGTTGCAACTGGAAATCCAGGCAAGTTAAAAGAAATGCAGGCACATCTGGTCGGTCTGGACTGGGAGCTAACCCTTAAGCCAGACCAGTTAGAGGTGGAAGAAACCGGTGCCACGTTTGCTGAAAATGCGTGCTTAAAGGCATCGCAGGTGGCTCAGGCGACGGGTGAATGGGCCATTGCCGATGATTCTGGCCTGGAAGTGATGGCACTGGACGGTGCGCCCGGTGTATTTTCGGCGCGCTACGGCAAAACGGACGCCGAGCGGATTGAGCGTCTGCTGAACGAGTTGGGGAATGAATTGAACCGGGATGCTCGGTTTGTCTGCGTGATTGCGATCGCGCGGCCCGATGGCACGATCGCGTTACAGGCAGAAGGCACCTGTGATGGTAGAGTACTGCATGCCCCGCGGGGCTCGGGTGGGTTTGGCTACGATCCAATCTTCTACGTTCCTGAACAGCAGCGCACGTTTGCTGAACTGTCGCCAGACCAAAAGTATGCTATAAGCCATCGTGGGAAAGCATTTGAAGCCCTTCTCCCGCAGTTACGCACCCTATGAAGCCCCTATCGCTTGGACGATCGTGACGCGACGGGACGATTGAACCGGTTCTTTTCCCTTGAACGTGCTGGAATCAGATGAATGAATGGTTCACTGTTGGAAGGAATTTGAGGATGCGGTCAGACCGTCGCAAGGCGGGGGTTGAATCATCGCGCTGCAATGAGCAGGGAAAGCCCGAAAGCCCTCTGGATTCAGTGTTTGGCTGAATTTATGTTGGCGGATTTGCACTAGCTGCACGTTCTGGCGAAAGCAAGCCAGTAAAGGTTGTCCGGATGGCTTGCACTTCCTCCGTAACTACTGAGCATGCGGGGACAGCCAGCTTCATCAAAACTTCATAGACGAGTCGATATATAAAGTTGCTGAAAAGATTACGTCCGTACGTCCGCGGATGGTATCGGTGGACATGAACTAGGAACTATAGTTTACTCGTGCAGTCTCAGTATTTATACGGTCAACACAGCAGGCTAAGGCGGTTATGCAATCCACGTTCCCCACACCAGCAGTTGATTCCCCAATTCCGGTTCCTAGTAGCCTTCAAACGCCCCACCGCTCAGCGTATTCAGTTTTTAAGCGCCTGGTAGACATCGTTGGTAGCCTGGTTGGTCTGCTGATTCTGGCAGTGTTATTTCTGCCACTGGCACTGGCAATTAAGCTCGATAGTCCTGGCCCTATCTTCTACGCTCAGGAGCGTTATGGGCTGATGGGACGGCCTTTCCGGCTCTACAAGTTTCGATCGATGGTGCCGAATGCCGATGCGCTGAAGTCGCAGGTAAAAAATGAAGCCAGTGGATTAATCTTCAAGAACCAGGATGATCCACGCGTAACTAAGATTGGCCGGTTTTTGCGCCGCACGAGTCTTGATGAGTTTCCCCAGTTTTGGAACGTACTGATGGGGCAAATGAGCCTGGTTGGCACTCGTCCCCCAACGGCGGATGAAGTGTCGCGCTATAGTCCGCACCACTGGCAGCGATTGAGCGTTAAGCCCGGTATGACAGGTGAATGGCAGGTGAATGGCCGATCGACCATCAAAGATTTTGAAGACATCGTACAGCTTGACCTGCGTTATCAAGACCAGTGGCACCCTCTGTACGACTTATCCCTGATTTTGCGCACGGTTTACGTCATCCTGGCGAAGGCAGACGCATACTAGCGATCGCCCTTTCCCATCGTTCTAACCGTGAAATTGTTTGCCGAGATTTGCGGCCAAGAAGCCGATCGTCCAAGAGGGCGCTGGCGAAGTTGCCGTTGGATGGGCTGAACTCGCCACCCGAAGGCTTTTGACTGGTGACGCAACGATCAAAACGGTCGCTGACTACCACGCCAGAAGCGGTTTTGAAGTCGAGATCTTTATGGGCGACAAAGGCTTAAAAGCGTATCAACCAAGCCTGCCGCCTGGTGCGATTCCCAAGGGTAGAAGCCAGAGAAAGAGTTGAGGGCGATCGCCCGTTTCAATTGATCAGCCTTCTATTCGATCTAGAATCCAAAAACAAAAATATAGCTAGCTCGTCTGAGAACTGGGGGAGGATGCGGGAAGGAGGTGGTAATCGCCTAATTCCATCGTCTTCGATGCCAGTGTAATCAACTTCTTTCGCTCAGTCTCATCCAGGGCGTCCATCAATTCAGAAAGCTGGTACTGCTCTTGAGGTGTTACCCATTCTAAAAATTGCTCTCCCTTGGGCGTAATTTTTACCATGAGGGCGCGGCGATCGAACGGGTGGTTCTCCCGTTCAACGTATCCGTCCTTCTCCAGCCCATCCAGTAATCCGGTCATAGCGGCGCGTGAGACACCGCAGTATTTTGCCAGTGCAGACGGGCTGGCGCACTTTTCGGGTTCGTCATTGAGGTAAGTCAGCGTATCAAGTTTAGTCTGTGAGGTTCCCAGCTTGGCGAGGTGCTCTTCAACAACGCGCAGCACCATTTTGGCCGTTCGCGTGATGGCTGATACTGTGTAGGATACATCGCTTAAATTGGCTGGGGTTTCTACTGTATCGGCGATCGCGCCAATCAATTGACCGATTGTTTCTGCGCCCTCACGACGCACGGTTGATAGATGGGTTTGCGGCGGCAGTTCGTCAGGTTGACGCACCATCTTCAGCACTTTCATTAACGTCGAAAATGCGCGTAGCGCCGTAATCATTGTGATAAATAGCTTAGACGCTGTCAGTTCAGTCTTGGTTTTATAGTCGTCAATTCCATAGTTAACGGCAACGAAATCTTCGGGTGCTCTACCCGGTTGCCCGGTTCGTAAAATGATCCGTACCAGAGGATTGCCTAATTCTTCGCGAATGTACTTCACCAACTGCAACCCTGCATCCTCAGTTTCCATCACCACGTCGAGCAGGATGACGGCAATATCGGGGTGAAGCTGCATCAGTCGCTGTGCTTCTTGGGCGGAGTAGGTATTGATAAAGGTGAGTGATTGATCTTCAAAGCGAAAATCTCTCAGCGCTAGCTGCGTGATGTTGTGAACATCAATTTCATCATCAACAATGAGAATTTTCCAACTGCCGGATGGGGATGCGTCCGTCGCAGCCGTTAATGGCAGATCGTCATCTTCTTGAGCGAATACAAGTTCATCTGTTTGGCTTTCATCTGTTTGAGTGTTATCAAATTGAACATTGTTAAAGAGTTCTTCCAGGTTTCGTGTCATGAGTCGTCTCTATCCAAACCGGTTCGCTAATTAAATTTGGTACTGTGATGATAAATCTCGTGCCCTGACCAGACTGGCTTTCGCAGCGGATTGTGCCGTTTAATTTCTGGGTCACTAAGTTGTAAACGATGTGTAGTCCCAGGCCACTGCCGCCATGCCCACGTTTGGTTGTAAAAAAAGGCTCAAAAATTTTGCTGAGGTGAGCCACCGAAATACCTCTGCCGTTATCAGCATACTCAAAGTGAAGTTCATGGTTAACCTGTCTAAATGTGATCGTTAACGTGCCATGCTCATCAGGCGCGTAAGCATGGAGAAGGGAATTCATGATCAGGTTGGTAATGATCTGTGAGAAAACGCCTGGATAACTGTTGAGACTGAGATCGCGATCGCCCACCACCGAGACCGTATGATTGGCCCCCTTCAGCTTTGGACTTAGCTGAAGCAGGATTTTTTCCAGGTAAGCGCTCAGATTAAATTCTCGCTTTGCTTCGCTCGATTGATCGACCGCAACTTGCTTAAAACTTTGGATGAGTTCAGTGGCCCGATTGAGATTAGTCAGCGTGATTCGGCTACTTTGTGCCGCCGTGTCTAAAAATTTCTCCAGCTCTGAGCGTCGTAAATTTCGAGTCTGCATTAACTCGATAAAGTCTTCCGTCTTCTCAACGAGCAACGATGTTGCCGTGACGCCAATGCCGATCGGCGTATTAATTTCATGGGCGATTCCCGCAACGAGGCCGCCCAGCGCCGCCATTTTCTCCGTCTGAATGAGCTGCGCCTCAGCCTGTTTTAAGTTGCGAAGGGTCTGCTCTAGCTGCTGTGCCTTCTCCTGAAGCTGGGCTTCTGCTTGCTGGCGTTCCCTAATTTCCTGCTGTAGCTGGAGGTTTTGTTTATCAAGTTCTTCCTGGGCTAGCTGTCGGCTCTCATGGGACAGAACCAGCCACCAGACCCCAATCCCGGCTACAACCAGAAAGACTGCGTACACCTCCCGCAGCGTCATGGCAATCCGGTAAGTAGCAATGGGAGAGGGGCGCACGATCGAGGCTGTTTGCTGATAATACACAAACCCCAGAATCACTCCTACCAGCGTTGACAATGAGAGAAAAACAGCCAAATATTTGAGAATCCTGGCACCAAACTGGGGCGATAGCTTGTTGTAAAAGACATCTCGGGACACAGTTTGACTCAGGTGCAAAATTGGCTTCAGGGGCTTACCAGGAATGCCAATGATCTTGCAAACATCATGGCAATGGGCATCGAGGCTGCAACAGAGTGAACATATGGAACCATTATAGGCAGGGCAGGAAGCAATGTCCGGTGCTTCATAGGGTTGTTCGCAAATGCAGCAATGAATCAGATTTTGGGCTGGGAAGGGTGTAACAACATTCTGGCGCGCGATGTAATATTTCCCTCGCGTCAACAGGGCGATCGTGGGGGCAGCAATCATCGCTACGCCCAGCGCAATAAAAGGCGCAAATGCATGGGCAACCGCACCAAATGCCCCCAAAAACGCTGCGATCGCGACAATTGAAGCAATCAACGTCGAACCAAACCCGACGGGATTAAAGTTGTAGAGGTAGGCGCGCTTGAACTCAATCATGGGCGGGCTTAGCCCCAATGGTTTGTTAATCACCAGATCAGCCACCAGTGCACCGACCCAGGCGATCGCAATGTTGGAGTACAATCCCAACACGGCCTCCAGTGTGGAAAAAATGTCCAGCTCCATGAGCAAAAGCGCGATCGCGACATTAAAAACCAACCAGACCACGCGGCCAGGGTGGTTTTGCGTGAGGCGAGAAAAGAAGTTTGACCAGGCTAGCGATCCCGCATAGGCGTTCGTGACGTTGATCTTGACCTGGGAAACAATCACAAACAGGACAGTGACGGCCAGCACCACTTTTGGATCAGAAAACACATACTCAAACCCAGTCAGATACATCTGAGTGGGTTCCTTCGCCTTCTCCCATTCCATCCCGTGGCTGATAGCCAGAAACGCTAGAAACGCTCCCCCTAGCTGCTTTGCACAACCCAAAACGATCCAACCCGGCCCCGCCGAAATGACGGCAAACCACCATTGCTGCCGATTTCTGTCCTGCTTGTCGGGTAGAAAGCGTAGATAGTCCACCTGCTCACCGATCTGGGAAATGAGCGAAAAGGAAACAGCCGCCGCTGACCCAAACAGGAGGGGATTAAAGCCTGCATCAGCCGCCTTTCCGGAGAAGTGTATCCACTGGGCGACGCTTTCTGGTTCCTTAGCAAACACAAAAACGTATGGCAACACCATTAAGACCAGCCAGACAGGTTGAGTCCAGAACTGGAGCTTGTTAATAAAGGTGACACCAAAAAACACCAGCGGAATAATGGCCAGGGAACAAACGATATAGCCGATCGGCAGCGGCAGATGAAAATACAGCTCTAGCGCCTGCGACATAATGGCGGCTTCTAGCGCGAAAAAGATAAAGGTGAATGAGGCATAGATTAAAGACGTGATGGTAGAGCCGATATAGCCAAAGCCTGCCCCCCGCGTCAGGAGGTCAACGTCGATGTTGTATTTAGAGGCGTAGTAGGCGATCGGTAACCCGGTCAGAAAAATGATGACGCCAACAACCAGAATGGCCAGTACCGCATTGGTGAACCCGTAGCTGATGACCAGTGAACCCCCGATCGCCTCTAACGCCAGGAACGACAGCCCCCCCATCGCCGTGTTGGCAACCAACCATTCTGGCCAGCGACGGAAAGAACGCGGCGCAAAGCGCAGGGCATAGTCCTCGATCGTTTCAGTTGCAACCCATGTGTTGTAGTCCCGTCGCTCTTTAACGATTCGCAGGGTTGGACGATCCATAGTAATTCAATCAGCTCAGCGTTTGACCTAACCTTACGGCGCTCAGATGAAAATTCTGTATCACTGAAAACGTTCTGGCCGCCACCACGCTCAGCCCAATGCTTGCCAACGTGTGATGGACGGGAGTGTTTCCACAGGTGCGATCGCGTCAGCCTGGTTTTTCTACCGTGATCGCAGAAATTACAGTTGATAGTTAAGCGGTTAATAGTTAAATGTAAAAACAAATACAAAACGTGTTCGCGCTGACTCTTATGATTTGCGTACTCTGAGTTAAAAACAGTTTTCAATCGCCGTATGTTCCATTTGAGCGGTGTCTCTGCTGAGCGTTCTATCGGTTCCGCTGGATGGAGCGGCATTGGTTGCTCAGCAGGGAGTATTTGAGCAGACACAGCATGTGCGAGTAGAACAACGTGTCCTCAAAGTAAGGTGTTGCAAAAGGCTCGATGTCCCGTTGTCTCGCTGTTTCGTTTATTTCAAATAATGGCAATCTATCTACCCTGGCTTGACTGAAATGAGTGAAATTCAACGGCTCAAGACATTGTTACCGACTGAACTACAGACTCGTGTTGTAGTGGTGCGATCGACCGATGTAAATCCAGCATTGATTGCAACAGAAAAAGTGGGGCGCGATCGCTATGCCATTCAGTTAGATCTGCTGCGGTGGGAACAACTGCCGGAACCGCAACGAGACTTGCTTTTTTGGCATGAAGCCGCACGAATTCAAGCTGGTACGGTCAAGACATTTCCCTGGGAGCTGGCGGTTTTGGGCAGTGGACTAACGATGTCACTGATAGAGTTAGTGGCTCAGAATTTAATACTATTTGCAGTGACGCTCGTGGTGGCTGGATTGGCAGGCAATCAGCTCTATCAACGTAATCGCGGCGAGCGCAGTTTACGAGAAGCAACCGCTGCGGATCAAAGCGCGATCGCGTTAGCCATGAAGTTTGGTTATGCCTTTGTTGAGGCTTATTGTGCGCTGAGAGATGCACTGATCTTTTTAGACCGTCATGCTCAAAAGCAAACTCAGAAACATAAGTATGAGGCGAGGCTTCAGGTATTAGCCATTTGTGCCAGAGAGCGTCAGGCTGATGGTCAAAAAGCACCGTTAAATCTTGATCCGATCGTTCCATTAAGGCGTTATTCGGCAAAAGTTTCCGGTCGGGCGGCGTCAGAATTGCGAGTGCAGTAAACCTATCTGTTTGATCGAGTGAGGGGGTTGCTTGAGGGACAGTGGATCCGTTGCTACGAGTTGGGATCTGACTCATCGTGTATCAGAGAATTAGCGGGCTTTCTGTGGTCGATTCTGCGATCAAGTTAGCGATGGAATTGCATTAGTTTCAGTTGAAGTAGGTTCGGTTGAGATAACGCTTTTTCCTGCAGAGTGAACGCACGCCTGCAGGATCAGTGTTCGCGTTTTGATCGGTCGCCATAGCTTTCAAGCGCCGCCACTCAAGGCTGCTGAAAATCTTAATATGCGACGAATCCTGCGGCTTTAAGGTGTTGGAGATGGGTAGACAGCGGATTATTTTTCTAGCTTCTAATGCTGCTGGTTGATAATTTCCAGCAGCTTTATGGCGACTTGAATTTGTTGTTAGCAATCTCCGTTATTTTGTGGAAATTATTGATTGCAGCTTTGGCGATCGAACGGTCTTCAGGCTGGCTGATATATCCTAGTTTGGAAATCATATTCAGCTTATTTGCTGAGTTGATTTCTATTGAAGTGAAGTTGAAATCAGAGCTTGATTTCTGCTCTTATTTCTGCGTTCGATCGCCGCTTTTCACCTTTTTAATATTTTTGTAATCTAAGTAACGAAAGTTTCTTTTTGGTTTTTCTATATTGACCGTGAGTTAACTGCATTTGGAGGTCTAGTGTGGCTAGAGACACAGAGGCGATCACTCGACTTGAGCGATCAAAACGTCACTATAATTCGTGGGTTGTCAACGAAACGCTGGAAGATTATTCGCTTCGATATGCGCCAAAATCTTTCCGCCGTTGGTCAGAATTCACGGTGGCAAACGCCGCTTTAGGGGGTATTTCTTATCTGGCAGATTTCGCGATTGGAGGTTCGATCGCAATTAGCTCAGGATTCACCAATTCTTTTTGGGCGATCATCATTTCGGCAGTCATTATTTTTGCGACGGGTGTACCCATTGCCTACTATGCATCGCGTTACAACATTGACATGGATTTGCTAACGCGGGGTGCTGGATTTGGCTACATTGGTTCCACCCTGACATCAGTTATCTATGCTTCGTTTTGCTTCATTTTCTTTGCCCTGGAAGGGGCAATTATGGCGCAGGCGATCGAGCTGTATTTTGGCCTGCCGCTGATGTGGGGCTATCTCCTCTGCACGATCGCGATTTTCCCACTGGTTGTCTTTGGGATGACGTTACTCGCGCAGATGCAGGTATGGACGCAGCCCATCTGGTTGCTGGGAATGTTTGCGCCCTGGTTTGCCGTTCTGATTAAAGACCCAACGGCGCTTTCAACCTGGATGAACTTTGGTGGGACATCGCCCAGCGGCAGTGGTTTTGATATCCTCCTGTGCGCTTCTGGTGCCGGTGTTGCACTGTCTCTCATTGCCCAGATTGGGGAGCAGGTGGACTACTTGCGCTTCATGCCCGATTTAACTGAGAGCAACAAGACCAAGTGGTGGGCAGGCGTATTGGGCGCAGGCCCCGGTTGGGTCATCCTGGGTGCGTGGAAGCAGCTAGCGGGTGCGTTCTTCACGGCGATCGCGGTGAAGGCTGGAGTCGAGATGGCGAAGGCTAACGAGCCGATCCACATGTACATTGAGGGATTTAAGGCGATTTTCTCCAATCCCGCAGTGTACATGGCGCTGGCAACCTTCTTTGTGATTCTGTCCCAGGTCAAAATTAACGTGACCAACGCGTACTCAGGGTCACTGTCCTGGTCTAACTTCTTCTCCCGCTTAACCCACGCTCACCCCGGTCGGGTGGTATGGCTGGTCTTCCACCTGGCGATCGCGCTGACGCTGCAAGAGTTGGGTGTGTTCAACGTGCTGCTGTGGGTTTTGGGCTTCTACTCCAACGTCGCGATTGCCTGGGTGGGCGCGCTCGTAGCGGATCTGGTGATTAACAAGCCGCTGGGCATCAGTCCGTCTTACATTGAGTTCAAGCGGGCACACCTTTATAACTTCAACCCGGTTGGATTTGGTTCCATGATGATCGCGTCGGTTGTCTCCGTGATCGCCTTCTTTGGCTTGATGGGACCAGCCGCGCAGGCATTCTCCACGTTTATCGCGCTGGGCCTGGCGTTTGTACTATCGCCCATTATTGCGTATGTCACGAAGGGCAAATACTACATTGCGCGCGAAGACCACCACTTCCATGACAATCCTGAGGTTACGGGGCTGACTCAGTGCTCGATCTGCGAGTACGAATATGAGAGAGAAGATATGGCGTATTGCCCGGTCTATCAGGGTGCCATCTGCTCTCTGTGCTGCAGTCTCGATGCCCAGTGCCACGATGCCTGTAAGGTTTCGCCGGGTACATAACCTGATGATTTACCGGTGTTACAGCAGTTCCATTTGAGTGTGAGCCGCAGTCCGATGTCATCATCGATGATTTGCTTCTGGTTGATGGCTGGCGATCGCTGACTCAACGCTCAAGCCTTCCTCATCCATACCGTGGGACTGCTGTATCCCAACTGCTCAGATCATTTCACGCTTCCTTATTGAGGAAATACTCATGCCAAAAACGCTTTTCAAGGTTGATCTAACCAAGCCGATGGATCAACAAGAGTTGCCCGGGCATAACCGCTGGCATCCCGATATTCCAGCAGTTGTATCAGTCAACCCCGGCGACGTCTTTC
>JAJPKC010000072.1 GCA_021323955.1 Oscillatoriales cyanobacterium Centralia_MAG_596
CGCGATCAGGTTGCGATCGCCGATCTAGTAGAGGATGATGACGGCAAGGTAAGGCGAGCCATGTTGACTGCAAGCGATGAAGCAGGCCAAGTCTATGTGAATTTGGGTGCAAAAGCGGCTCTCAACTTTCTGGCCGCAAAGGGCATTACGCCTGACCCAATTGATGAAGCGTCGGGCAAGTTGAGGTTGGGACGAGCCATATTTACATCGATTGGATCCAACGAGGGTGGATACGTCGATGTCGATGCCAGTGGCTATCAAACGTTGTTAAATTTCCGGGGTCCTCAGGACAACTTTCAGACCATTTCCCTGACAAAGGTTTTGCATAATCAGATATCCGCCAATTTGATTCGCGATCGCATCGTATTCATTGGTGTCACAGCCGAAAGTATTCACGATACCTTTCTGACTCCCTACGACGGCAATCGGTTTACCAATTCGGCATGGACACCAGGCGTCTTCATTCATGCCAATATCGCCAGCCAAATTTTGAGTGCCGCACTGGATGGGCGACCGCTACTGCAATGCTTTCCAAATCTGATAGAGATACTTTGGGTCTTTATCTGGACGTCTGTTGGCGTTCTGACAACCTGGCGCGCTTTACAAACAACCTGGTTTGGGAGAGATTGGGCCTATGCTGGGGCACTACTCGGATTTACCGCAACGACCGCAGGATTAACGGTGGCCAGCTATTTACTCTTTCTCGGTAGCTGGTGGATGCCCCTGGCTGCGCCACTTTTAGGATTAACCCTCTCTACAGTTGCCAGTGTTGGTTTGCACGGTCAAAAGCTACAGCGGTTTGCGTATTTTGATGGTCTAACTCAAATTGCCAATCGTCGGTACTTCGATCTTCAGCTTGCCAAACACACCCAGACCAAAGGGAACCTTTCCTTAATTCTGTGTGACGTTGATTGCTTCAAATATTACAACGACACCTATGGGCATCAGGCCGGTGATGCGTGCTTACAGCAAGTTGCGATCGCGATCCGACGAGCGATTCGACGACGAGACATGGTTGCCCGGTACGGTGGAGAGGAATTTGTCGTGATCTTGCCACATACGGACGTCAAAAACGCCGCGCAGGTCGCCGCACAAATTGTCCAGCAGGTTCGGGCCTTGAAGTTGCCTCACGCCAGTTCTTTAGTTGCTCAACATGTGACGCTCAGTTGCGGTGTGATGAGTGTGCAAATTGATGAGCACCAGTGGGCACAGGCTGGTTGGTCATCGGCCAACCTGGTCGCCAAAGCGGATGAGGGACTGTATATCGCGAAACGAGAGGGCCGCGATCGCTTTGTGGTGGTGCATTAGGAAAGTGACAGCCCTGCTTGTACCGGCTTGTACCGGCTTGCGCTGGCGTTTGCGTAAATTTAACGGTTCTGTAGCGCATCTCGGCCAACTACAGCGATTTCAGGTGCATAGAGTCTATAGCCGTTCTAAATCATCCATGAAATAGCCCTGTATGCAACCGTCTTTATCGTTGTGGCAGGCAACGATATGAGGGGAGTCCAATTTATCGGGCGTGGAAAAAGCAATGGCAAAATTCAAAGGCCGGATGACTTTCAGACAGCCATCAGCGATCGCAAAGTAGCGACCGTGCGGTGCGGCAATGGGTTCGGACAGACTCGTTGCGCCCCTGATTGCTCCAACAGTGGCATTTCCTGCCAGCAGCTACGGCAAAACCAGTACACCTGTTGGTAACGGATATGCCGTAGCATTTGGTGAGAGCAGCAGGGGCAAGCATTCATTGAAACAGTCCTTTATTAAGTTAGTGAATTGAGTAAATTACAAACAGAAAAAACCGACACTTCCTATAGTTCAAATATAACTTTTAACTATGAAGGAAGTTTAAAAACAAATCTGAAACCAACATTTTTTGAGCAAGATTATCATCGCTTGCTAACTCAAACTTGAAATTACCACTTCATCGCCTGAGCAATTTGCTGAACCAGATCAACTGAGTGAAATGGCTTCGAGATAGTCGCCATCACTCCTAGCTTTGAAATCAAATTTGAATTGGGTAAAGCGCTACTGGCCGTCAATAGCACCACCGGAATGCTTTGTGTGGCTGAATCAGCGCGAAGATGCTGTAAGAAAGCAAATCCATCCATTTCAGGCATCATCACATCCAGGATAATGGCATCAGGCTGCTCGACGCGTGCTTGCGCTAAAGCATCTTTGCCTGATGCGGCAAGTAATACATCCCACCCTCCCAAGAGCTGCAGACATGCTGCAACCACCTCTCGAATGGGAGCCTCATCATCCACAATTAGGATTCGTTTCGCGGTCATACCAACCACCCATCACAGTCTGGTAGGAATAATCGATATGGCACTGAGCTTTCGCCCACGTTAGTGATCACCATGCGGTATTAAACTCCCGATGATTTTCAGGCTAAAGCAAGAATCTGGAGAAAGTTTGGAGAAATGGCTTGAATCCTAAAGGAAAGGTTAAATTAACAGCGATCGAACGGATTAGCTCCAACCAGCTAACCGATTAATTTCCTGGACGATCTGAATGGGGTCAAAGGGTTTCATGATCAGCCCTGCACCGCCCAGCGTTTTATACTCAGCTTGCTCCATTGGCTGGACTTTGGCCGTTAGAAAAATGACTGGAATGGCCTGGGTCTGTGCGTTGTGTTGCAAATGCTGAAACGTTTCGACCCCATCCATTCCCGGCATGGAAACATCGAGAAGAATGACATCGGGCTGTTCCGTTGCTGCGATCCGAATGGCCTCGGCACCAGACTCAGCCGTTATCACGTCCCACTGGGCCAGTTTTATCAGACACAGGCGCACGACTTCGCGAATCCGTTCTTCATCATCTACTACTAAGATGCGTCTACTCGTCATGGTTCTACCTGCTGTTTGCCTGTTTTCTGTCTGCTTGCGCGTTTATCTGGCCTTAGCTTCCACCCGATTGGATGAAGCGGCTACCCGTTTAGCGCGTTTCATGATTGAGCAGCGGCAGTGTAAAGAAAAAGGTACTGCCGTGCCCCCAGTGACTTTCGACCCAGATTCGTCCCTCGTGTTGATGGACAATCGATTTACAAATGGCTAACCCTAGCCCTGTCCCGCCTTTATCGCGCGAGTCTGAGGCATCCACCTGCTGAAAGCGTCCAAAGATACTTTCTAGTTTATCGGTGGGAATGCCGCGTCCCTGATCATGGACTGCAAAACGGACATGGGTATTGCCTAATGCGTCCATCAAACGACTCGTGCCCACATTCCTGATCGCAACGGCATGGGTAGCAGCTGTGGTGGTATTATCTGGCTCCTGACGATCGATCGCGGCCGATAGCGTTACCGTGCCGCCGAAGGGAGAAAACTTGATGGCATTGCTCAGTAAGTTTGTAAATGTTTGAATGATGCGATCGGGGGCAACCCAAATTTGCGTTGATAGTGGTTGCACCATCAGCCGAACGCCAGCCTCCTGGGCGCTGTTTTCCATAATTTCGATCGATTGCTGCATCAGAGTGGCGACATCACACCACTCGCGTGTTAGGGAAACTTTGCCACTCTCCAATTTTTCGAGATCTAGTACATCGTTGACGAGCCGCACCAACCGTTCTGTATCGATCGCGGCGACCTCAATCATGCGTTTCATGACAGCAGGCTCATCATCGATCACCCCGGTTGCCAACAACCCCAACGAACCACGAATGGAGGTTAGCGGTGTCCGCAGTTCGTGGCTGACGATTGAAATGAATTCATTCTTCATCTTTTCCACCCTCTGCCGCTCGGTGATATCTTCCCCAATGCTGATGGTGCCAATGAAATTACCGTACGAATCTTGCAGTCTGGTATTGTTCCAGGCAATCAGTCGTTCTTCTCCCGTTTTGGTGAGAATGGAGTCCTGATAATAGGGATGGGCATTTTGGGTTAAGACCTCGGCAAAAACTTTTTGCATGGCTTGCTGGTGCGATGGCAGCAAAAACATTTCAAACCAATTTTTTCCGATCACCTCTAGCTGTGTGTATCCTGTCAGGGTTAAGAAGAACGGATTGACATAGTTGATGTGTCCCGATTGATCGACTCCCACGACGATTAACTGCACATGGTCGAGTAGCGATCGCCAGCGCCGTTCAGCTTCGCGGATGAACGCCGTCGCTTGCTGCCGCTCCTGTAACTCAATTTGAAGCTGGGTATAGAGTTCCGACTGCTGAATGGCGATCGAAAGCTGACTGGCAATTTGCTGCAACAGATCAATTTCCCAGGATTGCCAGTCCCAGGGCTCGGTATTTTGATAGATCGCCAGCAGTCCCCATAGACTCGATCCTGCGAAGATCGGGGCCGCTGCGTACGCTCTGGCTTGAAACTGCTCCAGCAACTCAATATGACATGGTTGCAAACCCGCCCCGTAGATATCGGCAACAACAAAGGTTTCATGCTGTTGAAAGCGGCCACCCTCTGTGTCTTGGAGATAGGTGTCGTTCCAGACTTTGGGCACCCCTGGTTCCACCAGCTTTACCCAGTTTGAACCAGCGGACTCAACAATAAACTCACCGCTCCAACCAGGACGAAACTGATACACGGCAACGCGATCAACCTGTAGCGTCTGCCGAACGGCATTAACAGCCGTCGTGAGGATGGCGTTGAGATCCAGGGATTGACGGATTGCCTGGGTAATATTCCAGCGTAATTGCTCCTGTCGAGCCTGCTGCTGAAGGGCAATTTCGGCCCGCTTGCGATCGCTGATTTCAATCACGATGACGCCAACGCCAACGGTTTCAGCCGGACTGTTATAGTTCCAGATGGGAAAGTAGGATGCCAACCAATAGCGCAAGATACCCGGTTGACTGGGCACTGCCGCCACAATATCGCGATTGAGGATTGGCTGTCCCGTTGTTAGCACTTGCTGGAGCAACGGATTGACGATCGGAGCCAGATCCGGCAAGATGTCTGTCGTTGTCTTGCCCAGATGAGCCGCGATCGAGCGGCCATTGATCGTGGCCAGGGCTTCATTGACCTGGACAAACCGCAAATTTTGATCATGGATGCACAGTCCAATTGCGGCTGAAGATGCTGCATTAAAAAAGCTGCCTAATAAATCAGTACTGCGCTGCAGCTCAGCCGTTCGCGCTGCTACCTGCCGCTCCAGTTCAATGTTGGCATGTTCTCGAATGATTTCAGCCTGCTTACGCTCAGTCTCATCTGTAAGCGTACCCACCCATTCACGGACACTCTGATCAGGATTTTTGACCGGGACGCCCCGCACCGTAAAGTCGCGGTATTGACCGTTGCTGGCGCGAAGACGATACTCGATGTCATACCGAGTTTGGGTACTGATCGCCTGTTGCCAGCTTTGCACCGAGCGGTCGCGATCGTCTGGGTGCACATAATCAACCCACCCCCACGGGTTCGTCTCATCCCAGGGTTGCCCCGTCAAGTCAGCCCAGGTGGGAGAGATGCTAGTCATATTGCCCATCGCATCGGTTGTCCATACGATCTGGACGGTGGCATTGACTAGAGAACGATAGCGTTCTTCACTTCGTTGGATTGCGGCTTCCGCCTGGGTACGCTCATTAAGCTCAGTTTGCACCTGCTCTAGCAGCGCTGATTGTTGCAGCGCAATGCTGAGCTGAGAAGCGATTTGTCGCAGCAGATCAATCTCTGAGTTGTGCCACGAACGAGGCGTACAGTGGTGCGCGACCAATAACCCCCACAGCTCATTGTTTTTGAGAATCGGTACGACCAAATTTGCCCTGACCTGGAATTGAGCGAGAAACTCAACATGGCAGGGGCTAAGGTCGGCAGCGTAAATGTCTGACTTTGCCGTTACCAACCCCTGCTGGAACGGTTTGATATAAGTTTCACCGATGCAGGGGTCATGGATGTTAAACGGTAAGATTGCCAGTCGCCCATCAACGACAGACTCGACGGTAACGGTGCCGCCCCAGTTGGAAGCAAACCGGAAGATGATCACGCGGTCAGCCTGGAGAAACTGCCGCACCTCATCAACCGTGGTCTGGAGAATATCTGGCAAACTGAGCGATTGCCGGATCTGGTGCGTTATGTGCGTGATCAGCCGCTGGTGCTCAAACTGCTGTTGCATCAGTGCTTTGCTTGTCTGGGCTTCACTTAAGGCTACTCGCAGGCGATCGGCATTTTCATCCATCAACTGGCGATTGAGCCGTTCTACGGTTCGTCGGCTGTCGCGTAGGTTGGTAGTCAAGAGTGTAATTAACAGCGATATCACCGCAAACAGAAGTAGTCGCAGCCCGTCGTCACTGGTGGCGATTTGAAACTGCCCCATCGGCGTTAGAAAGTAATGGTTGATCGCTAACGTCGAGAGGCCGATCGCCAAAATTGCCGGTAGCAGTCCGCCATACCAGGCACTCACAGCAATGGCACCATAAAAGAAGGCACCGATCGTGCGACTGATCACAGCCATCAGCCAGAGGCTTAGCAGCAGCGCGATTGCGGTTGCGGCGATCGCGACACCGTATGGGAATAGTCGTTGATACCACCTCATCGTTACAGATTCCCGCTACTGGGCAGGCTTTAGTGGTTGACGGAACTGCGTTCGCTCCAGGCGATTAAGCACTCGTGTCATCAGTTCCGCAATCAGTACAGGTTTGGTAATGAAATCATCAGCTCCAGCCGTAAATGCTTGCTGAATCAACGTTGCATCGGTATGAGCCGTTACCACCAGAATTGGCACATCGCCCCAGTGAGCGTCCTGCCGCACAACCCGGCACAACTCCAGACCACTAACCTGGGGCATTTCCAGATCCAGTAGTACCAGATTCGGCGACGTTGCCGTAAAGACCTCCCAGAACCGTTGCGGTTCACTCAGCGTTACAGCCGCCAGTCCCTGCTCAGTCAGCACCGTCGAGAGATGCGCCAGGACACCGTGATCATCGTCCACAATGAGAACTTTGGCCGTTCCCACTGATGGCTTTGGCAAAACGCGGGCGATCGCCTGAAAAATTTGTGCTGTCGTGGCTGGTTTGTGTAGAAATTGACTGGCTCCCAACCGTGCCGCCGCCAGTCGATCGTTCAAACTATCGCGTCCAGTAAACACCAGTACCGGAATGGTGGGATGCTGCTGCTTCAACCTTTTCAGCCAGCTTAACCCATCTTCATTGTGCGCTGGAAAGGTGAGATCCAGTAAGATGACATCCGGTGCGGTCTGGTCGAGCAACAATTGAGCGGCGGTCGGATGAGGCACTGTTTTAATGTGCAGCGATCGCCCTTCGGCTTCTACCTGCAACCGGGCCGTTAAGTCGCTGTCGTCATCTACGACCAGCACTCGCGGCCATTGATTCGTGGGAGGAGTCGGTGAGACAGTGGACTGGTTTCTTTGCGTCAACTCTTGCCGTAGTGCCTCGATCCAACGTGCCAGCTGCTGAATCTCTACAGCGGTCAGGGTCGTACTCGAGCGCAACACAGTTTCGATCTGTTTCGCCAGCACCGAGCCCTGTGGAAACCCGTAAATGCCCAATGCCCCGACCAGCTTATGAACTGTTTGCAGCGCCTCCTGCCGCAGGTCGGCTGTCAGCGTCCCCGCCTGTGTGGCGACGATCGCGCGTTCCAACAGATCAACCTGAGTCGTGAAAGAATCTTTGAACCGCTCCCACAGGGCAGCCATCACGCTTGCAGCCGTCTTTTGAGAGTCGCTGTCTGTGCTGAAAGCCGTTGATGGTGCAGCACCGGAAACGTCTGGGGGATTGGTTGCGTTCGGACTGGGGGGGCTGGCGGTATGAGCAGCGTCCAGCGATCGCAAGCGATAGCCAAAGCCATATATTGTCTCGATGAGGTCGTGAGTGACTCCAGCCGCTTTGAGCTTCTGTCGGATCGCTTTAATGTGGCTACTGATAGCACTTTCGGTAGGTGGCTCGCCAAACTCCCACAGGCGATCGATCATGGCTGAGCGACTAAAGATTTGTTGGGGATTCAGCAGCAGCAGCGTCAAAATGCCATGCTCTTTCGGCGTTAGTCGCAGCAGTTGCTCGCCATAGCAGATCTCACTGGTCTGGCAGTCAAGCCGCAGATTTTCCCAGGTCACCACCGCAGGGGTTGTGAGGCTAGGCCGCCGCAATAGCGCCCGCACACGTGCCAGCAATTCCGGTAGATGAAAGGGCTTGACCATATAATCATCCGCCCCGGCATCTAATCCCAACACGCGATCGCTGGTTCCATCTTTGGCAGTCAACAGCAAAATTGGCGTTTGGTCGCCTCGCGTTCGCAACTGTTGGCAGACGCTAATGCCGTCTAGTCGAGGGATGTCCACGTCTAACAGCAGTAAATCGTACTCACCCTGCTCGGCCATCGCCAGCGCTGAGTGACCATCTTCGGCAATTTCCACGATGTAGCGCGCTGCCAGGGCTTGCTCAATCAAAACACAGGTAGACTGGTTATCCTCCACCAATAAAATTTTCACGTGTTACTTGCTCGCCTTCTCTCAGTAGGACGCGATACTGTCAACCATCGCATGTAAAGTTGAGGAAACTGTGAAGAAAACAATTTAATCATCCCTGTTCTGGCTACTGGACTAAACCGAGTGCGGACGGCGATCGCGTATTGGTCGGGAACGATCGCGCTCTATCCCTCAGTCTTCACCGGCTCGTGCACAATTAACCAGTTACCGTCAGGGTCGTAAGCATAGATTTCTCTGCCGTGAGCAGCAATTATGATCTCGCCCGGCGGCGGACAACCCAACGTGGTTAAGTGAGCGATCGCGGTTTCTAAATCCTCGACTGCCAGACACAGACTCCACCCCGAAATAGCGTGGGACGCTGGGTGTGGCGGATGGGGCGTGGCTCCAGGGCGAAAAATGCCAAGCTTCAGGCCAGACAAGTCAAATTCAGCATAGACATTTGCCTGGAAAACGTCCGGCTCTCGACTCAAAAGCTGAGCGTAGAACCGTACCAAACCATCAAAGTTCCGGGACGCCAACGTGAGTAGAGCCGTCTTATAGCGTAAAGGCATAGATCACAGGGCTAGGGGTTTGGTGTTTGGGCAAGTATGATCCACTACCGATCGGCTCGCCGCTGCCCTGTTCTTTAGCGAACAAGGCGATAGATCGTACTGGATCCACCATACGCATCGTCAAAATTGGTGTCGGACTCCCATTGAAACAGCGCTCTGGATGAGGAGTTAGACAACACATGGTTACATCCATCGTCCAGTCCAATCCCAATATGTGCTTCGCCAAACGCGATCACTAAATCGCCCGCTTTCGCTTCTGCGGGTGAAACTTGCTTGCCACGTCCATTTCGTAGTGCTTCGTACAGCGATGGTACATAATTGGGGTTGTCGCCCAAGGGCGCGATGCCTGCCTTGCTAAGAACACGGTTGACTGACCAGGCACACGCATTGTTGCCGCCATCAGGGCCGTCTGCGGTACACATGCCGCGCAAGCTAGTGGCCGCCGCAAGGATCGCGGCATTCAGGTCAGGCGTTGCGGTACTATGGGCGACAATTTCCTGGAAATAGACGCCCGCCGTTTGCGGCCCAATGATGCCCTGATAGGCACCCGTATTGTTGAGTCGATGGGTCTCTTTGAATGCACTGACGTCTGCTGTTGAGAGGTCAAAGCCCTGCTGCTTGCAAAGTTGGACAAACGCTGTCAGTGTTTCTAAGCCAATGACACCTGGTTTGCCCAGCTTCATCAATTGCTTGAGCTGGTTCAACTGGTCAACGGGCAGATTTTTGAGGATCGCGAAGGCATAGCTCTCCTCAATCGAAAGGTTGGTTGGGTCAATCGCTTCGATCGCGACAGCAGTAACCATAGCTTCACCTGTAATCTGGAATTGGCAGCGGCATACCAAACCTGGCGTCTTAACCACTGCTGGACGCTATGACCATAACGCTCTAATGAGAGAACACAGATTTATCGGACAGAAAATTTAACGTCTGGCCGTCATGCATCTGTTGGCCGCGTCCATCCATACAACCGCAACAAGCGCATCTATGCCTGAAGGACCCGAAATCAAACAAGCCGCGGCGGCTGTAGCGCGCGCGATCGCCCATACGCCGATCGTCAACATTTCCTTCGCTTTTGAGCGTCTGAAACCCTACGAACCAATCCTGGTCAACGAGCAAATTTGGGCCGTACAAGCCAAGGGCAAAGCAATGCTGATTCGCTTCCCAAACCAGCTCAACATCTATAGCCACAATCAGCTTTACGGCAAGTGGTACATTCAAAACGCAGGTGCGTACCCCACCACAAATCGTCAGCTGCGGTTGGCAATCCACACCGCCAAACAGTCAGCATTGCTCTACAGTGCCTCCGACATCGATGTCATTACAGATGAACAGGTGGCTGTCCATCCCTTTCTCAGCCGTCTGGGGCCGGATGTGTTGGACGATGCTACCACCGTAGAGCAGGTGCAAGAACGCTTCCTCGACAGGCGATTCTACCGTCGTGGGTTAACGAGTTTACTGCTCGATCAGGGCTTTCTGTGCGGATTGGGCAACTACCTCCGTAGTGAAGTGCTGTTTGTGGCGAGAGTGCATCCGTCTCGGCGTCCCGTTGAATGTACACCGGAGCAAATTATGAGCCTGGCGGAAGGCGCGATCGCCGTCAGTCGCCAGTCCTACCGCACCAAGGGCATTACCAACAATCTGGACATTGTGGCCCAACTCAAGCAGCAGGGAGATCGGA
>JAJPKC010000190.1 GCA_021323955.1 Oscillatoriales cyanobacterium Centralia_MAG_596
GATATGTTTCGCCGCTATGTTGGTCACGAAATCGGTGTAGACATCTCGGTGTTTACATCAGAACGGTCTACTGGCGATCGCAATCGGGCGATCGCCTACATGATGCGCAACTTCGGGATGATCGGCAAGCATCTGGATGAGATCCTCGATCTATATTTTCAGCAATGCTCAATACTAGTCAGCTCCAGTGATCTGGCAAAAATTGCCGCCACCCTGGCCAATCGCGGCGTCAACCCGGTTACAGGCGAACGCGCCATCCAAGAGGCTTACGTTAAAGATATTCTCAGCGTCATGTATACCTGCGGTATGTACGACTATGCCGGTGAGTGGGCGTATAAGGTTGGTTTGCCAGCCAAGAGCGGCGTTGCAGGCGGTATTGTCGCGATCGTCCCCGGATTGATGGGAATTGGCGTTTTCTCCCCACTGCTGGATGCCCGTGGCAATAGCATCCGTGGGATTAAGGTCTGTGAGGAAATTTCTCAACATCTGGACTTACATGTTTTCAATCTCCAAATTGACAGCACGCAACTGCTGCGTAGCCTTACCTCTAGAACATCCAACGGCTTTCTACAACCCAGTCAAGAGGTATGGCAGACGGAAGAATGTCCGACCAATCCCTGAGGCGATTCAGTTGGATGCAGTCCCCTATCATCCAGAGCGGTTTCGGTCTCAGATACCTCAGGTGGGTTTTGCGAACAGCGGCCAATATCCCCTGACGATAACGCAGCACGCAAGCGGCAGGGGTGTCTATGGGAAAACGGTTTTAGCATGCAGTGGATATGTCTGAACGCCCTACTGGGTGCTGGCTTGAGGTTGTCATGATCACAGTAAATTCTGACATCAAAATAAACGGCCAGAAAGCGCTAAGCAAAATGGGATACACTCATTTCTGAAAGAGATTTTGAAGGCAGCGGTTGAGCAGATCAAGAGGCAGGCATTATGGCTAAAATTGTATCCGTTCACTCCTTTCGCGGTGGTACTGGTAAGTCAAACACCACCAGTAACCTGGCTGCTGCGATCGCCACTCAAGGCAACCGAGTGGGCATTGTGGATACGGACATTCAGTCCCCTGGAATTCATGCCCTGTTCGGCTTGACAGAAGATACTGTAGCCAACACGCTCAACGATTACCTTTGGGGCAAATGCGCGATCGAAGAGACGGCGTATGATGTCAGCCACGCCCTGCAAAGTGAGTCTGCCTTACCAGCCAACAGCGCCCTGTATCTCATTCCATCTAGCATCAGGGCAGTGGAGATTGCCCGTATTTTGAATGAGGGATACAACGTACAGCTGCTCAATGATGGATTTCGTAAACTCATCCAGGCATTAAAGCTGGACTACCTGCTGATTGACACTCACCCCGGCATCAACGAGGAAACTTTGCTGTCGATCGCGATGTCTGATCTGCTTGTGCTGATCCTGCGCCCTGATAGTCAGGACTACCAGGGAACCGCTGTCGCGGTCGATATTGCCCGTGAACTCGAAGTACCGAAGATGCTGCTTGTAGTCAACAAAGCACTATCAAAATTCAACTTTGAGGAACTCCGTCAGAAAGTGCAGACAATCTACGAAGTGCCCGTGGCGGGCGTCTTTCCACTGTGTGAGGAGATGGTTGAGCTGGCCAGTAGTGGGTTATTCTGCTTCCGTTATCCCGATCACCCCTGGGCCGTTGAGATTCGTAAGGTTGCCCAACAGGTGCTGAACTAGCCAATTCCAACCTTCCCTCTTTGACTTATACATGCTAGGCCACTCTGGTCTAAGTTTCTGGCTTTCGGAGTCATAAAGTGAAGCGAACACATAGCGAAGGCACCAGTTTGAGAGAGAATAGTCGTACAACAGGATGGGGGGGGGCAATAGAGTTCGGGGTCTTCATTCGTGCTGCTAGCCATGAGATATAGTCGGTGCATTGCTCAAGTGCGCGCCGTGTAACTGGAGGCAGCGAGGGCTAATGAATCTTAGTAATACATGAACTTCGTATGTATGAACCTTATTAATATATGAACCATCCCTGGTACACAGCAAGCTCAGACGCTTCTCAGCCAGATCCCGCGACGGAACTGGGCGCAATTATTGCGGCAATAGAAGATCTGATCATGGTGTTCGATCGCCAGGGGCGCTGCTTAAAAATAGCGCCGACGAACGAAAAGCTTTTGGTCAAAGGGGCGGCTGAACAGATCGGTAAATCAGTGTATGAGAATCTTCCTACCGATCAAGCAGATCTCCATTTTCAGGCAATTCAGCAGACGCTGGCAACGCAACAAACCAGCAGCTTTGAGTATCGCGTGACGATCAACGAACAGGAAACGTGGTTCTCTGCCAAAGTGTCTCCCCTGTCCATCGACACGGTCGTGATGGTGTCGCGGGATGTGACGAGTCTGAAACAGGCGGAAGCCGAGCTACGTTCGTTTTTGGCGGCGATGCCTGATGTCACGTTGGTCTTTAATGATGAAGGACGCGTCCTCAAAGTGCTTGCACCTAAAAACAAGGATTTATTTGTTGCGCCTCCACACGATTTAGTGAGGAAAACCCTTCACGAATCACTGCCTGTTGATGTGGCAGACTTACAATTGCGTTACACGCGCCAGTGCCTTGAAACGCAGCAGGTCATTAGCAACATTGAGTACAGTTTGATGCTCAATGGGAAAGAGGCTTGGTTCTCAGCGACTGTAGCGCCTTTGTCGGAACATACTGTGATCTGGGTTGCCCGCGATGTGAGCGATCGCAAACGCAGCGAGAGCGAACGAGAGCAAGCCCAAATAGCCCTGCAACAGAGTGAGCAGCGCAATCGAGCGATTTTAGATGCCGTCCCGGACTTGATGTTTCGGCTTAGTCATGATGGTATTTATCTCGGTTATGTCAAGCCCAACTTACTAAAAGACTTGCTGCCTCCATCGTTTAACCCGGTCGGTCGCCATGTTTCAGAATACATCCCGTCTGAACATGCTGAGCGGCACATGCACGCTGCTCAACAAGTCTTGGCAACAGGGCAGATCCAGATCTATGAGCAAGAAGTTATGATTGGCGATCGGCTGCAATACGAAGAAGTACGCGTGGTTGCCAGTGGTGCCGATGAAGCCCTGTTTATGATTCGGGACATCAGCGATCGCAAGCAAGCCGAAGCAGCTTTACAGGACAGTCTGAACCAGCTTGCTGCCGCCAACCAGGAAATTACCCTACTTAACCAGCAATTGCAGTCTGAGAACCTGCGCATGAGTGCCGAATTGTCGATCGCTCGACAACTTCAGCAAATGGTGCTGCCCAAAGAGCCGGAACTTCAGCAAGTCTCTGGACTAGACATTGCAGCCTTTATGCAGCCTGCGGATGAAATCGGCGGTGACTACTACGATGTACTGCAACACAACGGTCAGATCCAAATTGCCATCGGCGATGTCATGGGTCATGGTCTTGAAAGCGGCGTGCTGATGCTGATGGTGCAAACCGCCGTACGTACTCTACTAGAGCATCAGGAAACTGACCCGACCAAGTTTTTAACGACGCTTAATCGTGTTATTTACAAAAATGTCCAGCGGATGAACTCCAACCGCGATCTGACATTGGTTCTGCTTTATTATCAACCGGGTTTTATTTGTCTTTGTGGACAGCACGAAGAGGTGCTGGTCGTCCGTAATGGTGGTCTTGTAGAGAGGATTGACACGAGCGATTTAGGGTTTCCGCTGGGGCTAGTACCGGATATTGCCAATTTTGTTGATCACGCTGAGGTGGCATTGCAGCACGGCGATATCGTTGTGCTGTATACCGATGGCATCACGGAAGCGGAAAACACCGTTAGCAAGTTATACGGGATTGAGCGACTATGTCAGGTGGTGAGCCAAAACTGGCATCACCCCGCCGATGAAATTCGGCGGCTGGTAATCGATGATGTGCGGCAACACATTGGCGAACAAACGATTTTGGATGACTTGACGCTACTGGTACTCAAGCAAAAATAGCAGTTGCCCCAACGCATTCCCGATTTGCCAAGAGAGATTTTTCACCCTGGTGACTGGTATTCCTTCATGGTGGAGTTCCTCAATAGGCTTTCTGTAACGTTTAATGATTGCTGTCATGATGCGGGATCGCAGAGTCAAGCAATCGACTTGTAATTAAAGAGAGAAGCATCTCAGTGAATGCCAAAGCAACCTGGGGATGAGCTTTCTGCATGGTCTGGAGGGCGGTGCGGGTGAGTCGGTAGAGGTGGCTATCGCTCATGGCGATAGCGGTTGTTTGGTAGAGCGCCTGACTGTAAAAATCGACTTCTCCGATCAACGAACCGGAGTCAATCATCTGCACAGCCTTTGCCTGTCCGCTAATATGACCCACGATCGTCCGGATCTGCCCCAGTTCTACAAAGTAAATGGCATCTGCCGGTTCACCCTGCCGAAACAGGCGATCTCCTGTCTGAACAGTCAGTTTCTCAAGATAGGCCATGAATGGAGCCACCTGCTCCGGATCTTTAAATATCGTTTTAAGCTGGAGCGGTAGCGGCAGGTAGCGATGGCGACGGGTCTTGCTGATCAGTTTTTTGTGCACCGCGATCGCCGGGAGCAGATGTCGCCGTTCCAACGTAGACCCATCAGTCCCTCCAAAGAGCTGCACAAATTCATCAACCGTGTAGGGGTTGTACCAGAACTGAAGATAGCGCTGCTTGGGAATCATCAACAGATCGGTATCCTGTTCGGCAATCACGCGAGCATTCCGCACCGAACCTTTGATTGCGGCGGTATCACCAATCTGTAACCACGCCTGAATCGGTGTTGCCTGATATCCCCCCGATGGAAAACTCGTTAAACCATCGCTCAATGGAATATAGACAAAACTGCCCGGCGAATTGGCTTCAAACAAAACGTCACCCGTTTTGATCGTAATGATCTTGATATCGTGGAATGCCTCTGGCATCACCAGATGGTCTACTTTTTGCCCGGACTGCCCCAGTTGATGCAAAATCGCGTTTTGATCCTCCAGGCTCCAGACGGGTTCAACCCCTGACAGATAGCGTTTTACCTCGGTCAGATCCGCCTGTTGGAGGGAGGCAACGGGGCGACAACGGTGGGCGATCGCAGGATTGATTTGTCCGAGTTCTCTGCAAACGGCGGCGGCAAAGTCAGAATTATCGTCCACACCTTCAACCAGAATTTGCATTTCAGCGGCCTGCTTTTTTACGGGCAAGTCTTCACCAGCAGGATATTCAAAGCTGACAATGACATCTGCCTGGATATCATTAATCACGATCGCCGCACTATAGACAGCCCACTGCACGGCGGTTGGGCTGAAGAACGAGCCGCGATCGAACGATACACGCAGATTGCCATCCCGATCCAGATCGCAACTGGTGATATTCGCTTCTCCAGCCGCGATTGGGTCTCTTCCTTCTAGCAAAAATTGCTTGCTGCCATCGGACGATCGCAGCCCATAAACAGCATTAGCGGTATGTTGATTCACAAAGACCTCGTAGCCCGCGGATGTTCTAAACCGCTGTCCCCGTTGTCGTAGCGCATCAGCACAGCGCAATGCCCGTATCGTGTCGATGACATCAACAGCCAGTTGTTGCCCATCAAAATCTGGGCTGACCAACCATTGAAATGAGTCTTGAGCAAAATCCTGATAGTAGCGATCGAGGTTCGGATTATGGGTCTGACCCTTCGCCTGCGTCAACCAGTGCAATTGGGCTGCTTTCACCGTCTCTAACTGGTGTGTGAGCGTTGCTAATGTTTCGGCACTGCTGTTTGATGGGATATTAAGCTTCTGTTCTGCCTTGCTCACCTGCTGTTCGTAATATAGATCGTGTAACGTACGGCGGAGACGCGATTGCATCGTTTCTCGCAATTGGTGTCGGTCGTTCAAAAGCGCAATCGGGATCTTGCTTTTGCTGTGGGCGATCGACAGGGACAGCATCTCACGCAACACCTGTTGAGGGTTTTGTCGCAAGGTGCCATTCATGGCTAAATTGCTTAACCGCCACGCCACATTGCCAGCATTTTCCTGCCAGAGCAGATCAACGAGCGGGTCAAATTCAGTCGTGTAAACGAGTTGGGCCGCAAATTCTGGATGCATGGCTCGTCCAAACGCCGAGAAGTCACGCATTCCAATGTCATGCAGGTAGGCCAGCATCACACCATAACCCAGCATGAACGCTAATCGATTGTCTTGCCGTTCGGGGATCAACAACCCGTTGATCTGATGCAATACCTGCACAATTTTGTGCGCAATGTCTCGCCCGTGAACAATGCCATGATCAGAATAGAGCGCAACGTGTTTGAGCGGGGCGCTCAGGAAACTTTCATTGTTGACGATCGCCTCCAGCATCGATTGCTCGGTCACTTTGCCATAGAAGTTTGCTTCGATGTAAGCGGTGAAAGCGGCTGGCAACTGGATGCTGGGAGAGGATTCCATGATCAAAGAATTATCAGACTCAATACACTGCATCAGATGGATGAAGCGCAAACGCTCTAGCAGACTCTCATTAAATTGTGATCGCGCTCACTGTTTGGCAATGTGAGTCCACGCGATAGGGACGGGGTGCACCATGAAGCAAGCCGCACCGTAGCGAACCGCTTTGCGAAATTCGCCCTTGCAAGCATCTTCAAACGTAGTGTAACCGAAACTGTTGTGTGTGCTAACTAACGGGTCAGGCTGGTAACTTCCTGCTGCAGGTAGGTCAGGCGAGTGGCCAGGATTGCGTTCATCCATTCACTCAGCACTGTTGCTACTTGCGGGTGTTCTTCCTGCATCCGCTGGAGATTGTTCCTGGAGAGATAGTACAACCGGGTCGGCTTGTCTGCGATCGCCGACAGTTCGTAAGGACGCTGCGTGTAAAACTCGACCTCACCCACGATCGTGCCAGCACTCAACGTCTGCACCCGTCTGTCCCGATCAGTTTCCATATTCATGATCGTGCTGATTTCTCCCGACTCCACAAAATAGAGAGCCGTTGCCATATCGCCCTGGTGAAACAGCGTCGCGTTGGCTTCCAGAGTCATCAACTCAAGATAGTTCATGAGCACCGAAATCTGCTTGCTGTCAGCCGTCAGATAGGTCTTGAGCTGCATCGACAGGGGCAGAAAGCGGGTGCGACGGTATTTGCTAGATTCTATAATTTGATTTTCGCACCATTCCATCCCGCGATCGAGATCGGCAAATATCTGACACCGGGGATCATCCGGCAGCACGACACCGCCTTGACGGAGCGCTTTTTCCACGGACGGCGCTAGATCCGTCAACACAATCTGAAATTCTTGTTTGCGGGCCAGCTGTTTCAGTTTGATAAAACTCACGACGGCGGAGGAATCCAGCCCGGTAACTAAATGAAAATCCAGCAACGTAAATTGCAGCGCTGGTAACTGGGATGCATTGACCCTTTGACGAATTTGGGTTAACAGCTTATTTGCCGTCCCGAAAAAGACAAAGCCTTGCAGCGTCAGAACATAGGTCTTTTCGCCCTCTTCATGAAGCATCCGTTCCTGATTGGGTGGGCGTTTGCGGTGGCTGCTGAGACTGCCTCCTGATAAGGTATAGCGGGCAACGTTCACGCGACTGTAGCTGAGCGCAAAGAGAATGATGGCAATGACCAGACCCACGACCACACCCATCACAAAGCCGAACATCACGACGATCGCCATAATCAACAGCACGATGCCGTAGTCAGTTTTGGGCAGCTTAAACCAGCCGTCATACAGTTGCATCGCCAGCAAGTCTAGCCCAGTGAACATGAGCAGTCCACCCAAAACGGGCTTTGGAAAAAAGGTGAGAAACGATACGCCAGCGACCAAAAAAATTAAGTAGATCAGCCCAATGACGATTCCCACCAGGCGGCTCTTGCCACCCATTCGTTCCACCAGCATGGATGTAATCGCATGGCTGCCCACCATCCCGCCCAGCAACCCAGAGAGAAAACAGCTAATGCCAGTTGCTTTTAATTCTCGATCGAGATCCAGGTCGCGCTCTGTGATCAGTTCAAGTGAGCTTGAGATCAGCAGCACGGATAAGGGGGTGATCAACATCAGAGTCGCCACATTGCCCAGTTGAGGGACGATCGCCGCCCAGTTGGCCTGAGCCAGCACCGCTACACTGAATGGCTTAAAGGTGTGATGTTCGGGGAATGGCCCTAACAGCCATCCGGTCTGGGATGCTTGCGCGATCGACGTCTGTGTGAGGAACAGCATCAGATAGAAAAGGGCGATCGCGGCGATCATACTCCCTGGCAAAATGCCGAAATGCCGATAGCGACGCGTCAACACCAACAGCAGCACCGCAAAGACCAAAGAAGGCACCCAGCGCAGCAGCATATCAATTTGGAGTAGCGTGCCGATCGTGCTCCAACTGAGGGTGACACGCGTCAACACCCGAATGCCACCAGCGGTGATCAAATATCCCAGACCTGCCAGAAAGCCACCAACCACGGGATAGGGAAGGAACCGGATCAACTCCCCCAGATGGAATCGCCCCAGGAGAAACAGAAAGGCACCCGTGAGTAGGGAGGACAGTACGATCGCCGCCACGATCGTCGCCAAAACGTCCTCACTGGCCGCCGTGGGCATGGCATGGGCGATCGCGGCGGCCATAGTCCCTAAAATAGTCACCTGCTCAGCCAGGGGAAATGCCAGTACGCCGACAAACGAACTGCGCAGGGCCAGCACCATGCTAACCACGGCGGCACTGAGCAAGGTGATGCTAATTCCGGTCGGCAAAAATGGCTCGAGCTGTCCCGAAAACACGAGTGCTGCCATCGGGATAATTTCGGTCAGCGTCATGGTGATCCCAAAAATGCCGCCAACGGTAAGGCTGGGAAGCCAGGATTGTGCCTGCAACTCCTGCTTTAAGGAAGAAACCATAGCTACACCGATCTGGGATTAAATGTAATCATCGATACAAAAACACCTCTATGTAATTTTATTGATTACAAATAATTGCATCAATCTCAACGGTTTGGGGGGCAACTAACTAAATTGTTAGAAACTTTAAGAAAATAAGTGATTTGGTCAGCCGGAAACACTCAGTTCTAATCGCGATCGCCGGGTTGGAGTGAAAGCACTTTGCGAGACAGTCCCAGGCAATTGGTAGCAATTAGACTAACTAAGTTTTGTCAATAGTAATGTTATGATTCTCGCAGTGTTAATGAAAACGTAGGTAGCAGTTGAGGGCTACATGCATGGCGCAAATCCTTGGAGAATTCAGCGATCATCTGCCTGTCAGCCAAGAATACTTGACCATTGTTTTGTCACCCAGTTCAGCGCCGTTGCAGCAGCGCTGGCACAACAATGGCCTATCGGCTGATTTTATGGCAGACTACTTTGCTGCGTTTTTTCCTCGAAGCCAGGACACCGTTTCACAAATCAACAGCAAAGTCGAAGTGAAGAGTGCCGTTAGCTTTATTGCCAATGAGTTATTAGAGAACGCGATGAAGTTCAACGACTCGACTACGAATTACCCCATTAGTATCACCCTTCAACTGCACCAAGATAGTCTTGTTTTTCTGGCAACAAATAGTCTGAAAGCACAAACAGTTGATCATTTTCAGGCGTTTATCCAGGAGATCATCGCTGGTGACCCGGGTGATTTGCTGGTGCGTCAGCTCGAAAAGAATGCTGAGGACGATAATCAGATTGGTTCCGGGCTGGGGCTACTCACGATGATGAGTGACTATCTGGCAAAAGTCGGTTGGAAGTTTGAGACCGTTCAGGAAGACCCTGAAATCGTTATTGTGACAACCATGGTGTACTTGATGATGTAGTGGATTACGTGATCAGTCAGAAGTTTTAAAGCCGTAGGGGTCTGGAAGGCATGGAGATTACATCGGAGAAATATAGCGTTCAATATGATGCAGCCGCAAAGACCATCATCTGCCGCGGAGCGTTGCGACTAGCAGGGATGGAAGACTACGCGCCCATTGTGCAGCTATTTGATAAAGTACTCGAAGACCATCCATCGACGCTGCGGTTAAATTTACAGGAGCTGGAATTTCTCAACAGTTCCGGGATCAATGTGCTGTCGAAGTTTGTCCTGAAAGTGCGCGGCAAGGCAGACATGCAGCTAATCGTCCAAGGCTCAACAGCGATTCCCTGGCAGGAGCGATCGCTCAAAAACTTGCAGCGATTAATGCCAAACCTGGAGTTGACATGGGATTAGCGATCGCCGGGGCATGATGTCCAAACACTCTACGTTCATGCATCAGGGTACTGTGCTGCCTAACATTTTGGCGGGAGCAATTACCGGGCTGGTTTCAGTGACGTACAGCCTTTCCTTTGCCGCCCTCATCTTTTCAGGTCACCTCTCTGATCACCTGTCTGTTGGTATGAATAGCGCGCTGGTCAGTGCGACTCTAGTCGCCTTTGCCGTTGCGTGCAGCAGTTCTTTTACCTTTGCGATCGCAGGGCCAGACTCCAACACCTCAGCCATTCTGGCGCTGATGGCAAGCTCAATTACGACCCAATTATTGAGCCAGGGGGCCTCGGCCCGTGTCCTCCCAACCGTCTGGGCAATGCTGGTAGGGAGTTCCATTCTGTCAGGGCTATTTCTGATGGGATTGAATTATCTTCAGCTAGGGCAGTTCGTGCGCTTCATTCCCTATCCTGTTATTGGTGGCTTTTTAGCTGGCGCAGGCTGGTTAATTATCCACGGTGGCTTTATTGTTACTACCGGAATTTCGCTGGAATTTGACACTTTAGCTCACCTATGTCAGTTCGATACATTGATCCACTGGTTACCAGCGATCGGATTTGCCGTACTGCTGAAACTGTTGCTCAGCCGATACAACCATTATTCAGTGATGCCCGCGTTTCTGCTGGCAGGTCTGGTGCTGACCTATCTGGTACTCGGACAGATGGGGCTGTCTTTAGACGAGGCGCGTGCACAGGGGTGGCTATTTTCAGTGGTTTCCATCAACCAGCAGGAATCAGCCACCGGCTTATCCTTTTTGCGGCAGATTGATTGGCATGTTTTGCTGAAAGAAACGACCAGTTTGATGGCGATGATGGCCGTGCTGGCGATCGCCACGCTGCTCAATGCCACAGGACTTGAACTCACGAATCAACAGGACGTAGACATTAACCGCGAACTCAAAGCCTGTGGTATTGCCAATCTGGCTGCGGGGTTGGGGGGCGGGATGGTGGGGTATCTTTCATTTAACCGCAGTGTCTTAAACTATGCCGCTGGAGCCACCAGTCGTTTATCAGGCATTGTGGCTAGTCTGATGTGTGCGATCTTTCTCATTCTGGGAACGACGATTATTGGTTATGTGCCTAAACCGCTGCTGGGCGGGCTACTGTTCTACATTGGTCTGAGTTCCTTGATTGAGTGGCTCTACAATGCCCGTAAACGGCTGCCCGCGATTGAATATGGCTTAATTGTCTTAATTCTATTGATTATTGCGGGATCAGGCTTTTTGGCAGGAGTGGGAGCAGGACTGGTCATTGCCTGTCTCATCTTTGCGGTGAACTATAGCCGCACGCGGTTGATTCACTACGAAACCTTTGGTGTGAATCGCCCCAGCAACTTTGAGCGATCGTTTCAACAACAGCGGTTGCTCCGCCAGGAAGGCTATCGAATCTATATTCTGTGTCTCCAGGGCTATATCTTTTTTGGCACAGCGAATGCCTTTCTTAACCACGTGCGAGACATACTGGCGCGGACAAAAACACCCATTCACTATTTAGTGTTTGATTTTCACCTGATTAGTGGGCTGGATTCGTCTGCCGTTTCGAGCTTTTTAAAGCTTCGCCGCGTGGCCCAGCAGCACGATGTGGCTTTAGTCTTCACCCATCTCCAGCCCGATATTGAACAACAACTCATCCAAAATGGCTGCATCAAACGTGAAGATGATGATATCTGTCGACGCTTTCCCGATCTCGATCGCGGCATCGAGTGGTGCGAAGACCAAATTCTCAAAGCCACTCAGCTCAGACGACGACGCTTCCTGCCGCTGGCGCTGCAAATTGGCGATCTATTACTAATTCCCAAAGAAGATGCGCGTCAATTCATGCATTATCTAGAGCCGCTTCAGATCAGTGCCGGTCAGTCGCTGTTTGAACCGGGGGAAGCCTCCGATCACCTTTATTTTTTAGAAAATGGTCAGGTGAGTATTCTGAGCAGTCTTGCTAATGATGCGCCGAAGCGTCTGCAAACACTCAGTTCGGGTACTGTGTTAGGAGAAATCGAGTTCTATCAAAAGACCATCCGTTCGGTAACGGCGATCGCGGATAAAGACAGCAGCGTTTATTGCCTTTCGCGGCAGAGCCTGGAAGCCATGCAAATGCATCATCCCCGGTTAGCCTCAGCTTTCCACCAATTTATTGCCCAACTCATGGCCGATCGGCTCTTTCCCTCAAGCATTCAGTCAGGGCTTGAAAGATAACGTTTCAACGGTTGGGGCAACCGCCACAACAAGGGCGATCGCCTGAACTGATTTGTCGTTCCAGCAGTTCACTCTTCATGAATATTCGTCAATTAAAGAATATACTTGCTTTGCGTGTGAGCCAGATCGCCCCCGATCTGGTGGTAGGTACTGTTAGTGGCATCATTGGCATCACAGTGGCTATTTCCTTTGCAACGCTCATCTTTGCCGATGTGCTGTCTAGCTATCTGGCCGTTGGGATTGGCC
>JAJPKC010000596.1 GCA_021323955.1 Oscillatoriales cyanobacterium Centralia_MAG_596
GCCTGAATGAATTCCTTAAATTTCTGCACCAGCTCTGGGTTGCGCCATCCGTTGACCGTTTCTTCATCAAAAATAGCCAGAGCCTCTGATGGTGTAAACGCTTTTTTGTAGGGGCGTTCACTGGTCAGCGCATCGTAAATGTCAATGATTTGAAAAATTTGGGCCAGGTAAGGGATCTGGTCACCAACCAGGCGATCGGGGTAGCCCGTCCCATCCCAGCGCTCGTGATGGTGCCTAATGATTGGCAAAACACCACGCATGGTTCGTAGTGGCTGGCAGATCTTGACGCCAATCAGCACATGCTGCTGCATAATTTCCCATTCTTCGGGGGTGAATTTAGCAGGTTTCAGCAAAATTGCATCGGGAATCCCCACCTTACCAATGTCATGCAGGTACCCCCCCCACATGAGGTCTCGAATTTCGATGCGGGACAGACCCAGAAATTCGCCAAAGGCTTTGCCCTGCGTCACAAGCCGTTCGCAGTGGTTGCCTGTGTTCGGGTCGCGACTTTCTACAGTTTGAGCGATGGAAAACAGAACGCGCTCAGCGTGATCCAGATCCTCATTCAAGCGCTTTTGTCGAATGAGCGATTTGACTCGTGCAGACAGTTCCAGTTGATCAAATGGTTTGGTTAAAAAGTCATCGCCACCAGCTTCGATGCCTCGTAAGCGGGCGCGGCGATCGTCAAGGGCAGTGACAAAGACAACGGGGGTAAGGCGAGTTTGCTCATCCTGCTTGAGCAGACGGCAGACCTCAAACCCATCCATGCCCGGCATCATTACATCGAGCAAAATTAAGTCGGGGTTACTGGCTACAACAGAGTCTAATGCTGCTGGACCGCTATCCGCCTCCAAGACGTCATAGCCTTCAACTGACAGTAACGCAACGGCTGTCAGCCGACTAGAGGGGTTATCATCAACAACAAGCACTCTGGGCCGCTCGGTATCGAGACGATTCACTAAGGCTGACCTCATGATGTGGATATGCGATGCTTATTTCGAATCAGCCACAGCTTAACATTGTTGGCTGTAATGACCAATTGAGATATCGCAATTCCAGTATGAGCAATTGCTTCCAGCGAGAAATCAGGCTTTCTACGGAGATTGATAGTACTGTGACAACTGCCGACTGTTCAGGATCAACGTAAGATCCGCGAGGAGCATGGCTGCATGTGTCGCTGTGTTAATTGGCGGCAGCGATACTATACTGGCCGCCTTGCAACGTTGCCCTATTTGCTCGATCAATGCGCCATTAAATTGTCCACACGCCATCCAGCTTTAAACACCTGTAGTGATCGGGGAAAACCGTTCACTGACAAGGTCAATGGTACGATCGTAGGACGACGGCGGCAGATGTTCCCTGGAGCTATGTAACGGCAGTTTACGGGTAGGATGGTGCATTAAATCGTTGCGTTCTAAATGCTCAAGCCGACAACGACGACAGAGCCAATACATTTTACCTGAACGAATGTGGCGCAGAAGAACATCAGAGCACAAAGGGCAGTTTGACATTTTGATTATCCAGGCTAAATATTAGATGCTTAAATCAAGCTTAAAAACCTGCTCTGACTATTACAGACTGAGCGATCCCCGCCATACTACCGGAAGACAGATCTCATATATTGCAGCCCGCTTTATTCTTGCTAGGACGGCTTGATGAAAGTCAATTGAAGCGTAAGCGAGATTCCTAACATTCGCTATTGTCGCCTTCAAAACATGAGTCGCCTGTATATGCAACTACAACTTAAACTAAGTTTATAAATTACTGAAGCGATAGCGGTCGCGATTCGATTTCGACTACCGATTTTAGGGTAGTAGATTTAAGAATAATTAAGACCCTGTCAATTCCGTTTCATTCAAACGATGGACATGCGAGCGAGAATTTTAGATGAGGTTGTATTCATTCACCACGAGGACGTACCAGCGTACAAAAAAGGGGGTTCCGTAGTGAGAAATAGTTATTTTTGGGCTTTACGGTCGATCGCGGCTCAAGCGCACCGTCAACGCGATTGGGAGTACGAGTCTGAGGTCTGGTTGGCACTCCAGCGATTGTTGCTGTCCTTTGCCGAGTCTGGCTATCTGGGATTACGAGAAACCCTGCTGGAGTTTCCCGCCCAGGCGGATATTCCAACGATCTTGAAGCCGATCGCAACCTGGGAATAGACGATTGGCCGCGGCGACGTTGACTGAATGCCAGACGACAGCAGCATAACGGCGCAAAGGTGCTATAAAAATTAATGGCAATGGGGCTTGGTTTCGGGTTTGGCCTTGCGTCAGTGACTGACAAAGCCTGCGGTGGCACTGTCTCACACCAACTGAACAACTGTGGCTCCAACGTTCCGAGTTCAGTGTGGGGCGGTGGATTAGCACGTTCGGCTGCCTGCTATGGGCACAACTCTGCGATATTCCTTTCAATTCAGCGTCCCTGGAGTTACAAAATGCTGGCCAGTGTATTGCATCAGCTTTTGAATGGCTTAAGTAGAACGGTAGGGCTGCTGACAACGGCTGATCCCGCCCTTCGTGCGCCCCTCGCGATTAGTCTGGGCGCAATTCCGGGTGCCTTAAGTCGCTACTATCTGACCCTGATATTTACGCGATGGTTAGGCTCAAGTTTTCCCTATGGAACATTTGTTATTAATGTCACTGGGGCAATGATTATGGGCTTTTTTGTCACCTTCACCCTCGATCGCGTGATTACCGCACCAGAGTTGAGACTATTTTTTGCGACCGGATTTTTGGGATCTTATACAACGTTTTCGACTTATGCGCTGGATACATTCACCCTCTTGCAGACAGGCAACAAAGGGATGGCATTGTTTTACTGGTTAGGCAGCGCCACGCTGGGATTCATCGGGCTGGCGTTAGGAAATGTGATAGCCAAGCAACTGTAACGCCCCAGGACAGCGCTGCAGCTAGAACGTCAGGCACAACATCCATCGACGTTCATCGGCCAACGATCAAATCTGGTCGGCGTTGCGACTGGCTTCCGCCACACCCTAAATCGGACCAGCAATAGCAAGGACGAGGGCCTGGAATCGTCAGGAATCGGAAGGCAAGGGGGATTGTCTGCGACGGTCGGATGCGACGGTCGATATCGGTGCTGAAGGCCAGATAGCGCAATTTGGCCAGTCTCACAACGCTGGGATGTCTTCACCTGGATACGGGGTGAGGATTTCAACGCCTGTTTCGGTAACGGCGATCGTATGTTCACACTGGGCCGAGAGCTTGCGATCGAGCGTAATCGCCGTCCAGTTGTCCTCCAGGACTTTGACTTCCCAGGTACCTTCGTTAATCATCGGTTCGATAGTAAAGACCATACCGGGGCGGAGTCGCCGCCCAGTACCCGCTTTACCATAGTGAGGAATTTGGGGAGCCGTATGAAAAATTTTGCTGATGCCGTGCCCCACAAAGTCTTGTACGACAGAGAATCCCTGGGACTCAGCGTATTCCTGAATCGCCGCGCCAATATCGCCAATTTTGCCACCGGGTTTCACTGCCGCAATGCCGCGCCGCCGACATTCGTCTGTGACTTCGACGAGTTTACGCGCGATCGGGGATGGTTCGCCCACAAAAAACATGCGCGACGTATCACCGTGATAGCCATCGACAATCAGGGTCACGTCAATATTCAGGATGTCACCCTCTTTGAGAATCTGCTTGGCGTTGGGAATGCCGTGGCACACAACCTCATTGACACTGGTGCAGATCGACTTTGGAAACCCCTTATACCCCAGTGGGGCACTTTTGGCTCCATGCGCCTGCGTCCAACGCTCCGCTTCGTCGTTGAGGGCCAGGGTACTGACGCCAGGGCGCACCAATGAAGCAAGATGATGCAACAATCTGGCCGCCAGGTGACCAGCCTGACGCATTTTATCGATTTCCCGAGGGGACAGTAGGGTAATAACTTCGCGTTCCATAGGTTCCTATTCTACTGACAAAGCGCCTGGAGCGGGCGGAGTTCTTCGGAAGTTAGATCGCGCCACTGGCCCGGTTGAAGTCCGTTGAGTTGGAGATGGGCGATCGCAACCCGTACCAGACGTAGCGTTGGGAAATTGACAGCTGCCGTCATGCGTCGTACTTGACGATTACGCCCTTCAGTCAACGTCAATTCCAGCCAGGCGGTGGGCACGGTTTTGCGAAATCGAATCGGTGGCTCCCGGGGCGGCAAGTCGGGTTCCAGCAACCGCGTTACTCTTGCCGGACGAGTTTTGTACCCCTGGATCACAACCCCCTGCCGTAGCTGATTAAGGGCTGTTTCATCGGGGATCCGCTCGACCTGCACCCAATAGGTACGCGGATGCTGGAACCTGGGATCGCTCAGACGATGCTGTAACGCGCCATGATTGGTCAGGAGCAGTAACCCCTCACTGTCACGATCGAGTCGTCCTACCGGATAAACGCCCGGTACGGAAACATAGTCTTTGAGCGTGCGACGCTTCAGCCCTTCAACACCATCGTCCGTGAACTGACACAGCACGTCGTAGGGTTTGTGAAACAGCAAGTAACGGTAAGACACATTTCTAATTTACCCTGACACGGAAGCGCACCAGGCCAAAATTATTGCCTGCCGTATTAGAAATGTTGCCAAGGTCAAAGATGACAGTGCCGTTTTGATTGTTGGAATCGGGACAGGTATTGCCGGATGGCAGCGGTGCCAGTGGTGCAAAAACAGTGCCCCCGGTCGCGATTGCGCCGTTGTTGCGGCTGACTTGCGTGGTGTTGGCGATCAGGCTGGTCCCCGTTGGAATGGGGTCACAAATGCTCGCCCCGATCGCGGGGCCGGTGCCATTTGAAAGGTAGTAGACCGTATATTCGACATCATCGCCGCTCTGAAGCTTGACAGGGTCAAGGTTAATTTGACCGAGCGGTGCACCTCCGGGCTGCAGTTGCGCAAATCCAGCCGCATTATCGTCGCTGCCAGAACCATCCACAAAGGTACTGAAGTTAATACTGCCAAGCGATGAGCCATTACGAATCACGTTGGTGATCCGCTTCACCAGAATGAAGGCACCGCTCCCACTCGGATTGTTGAGCAGGGAAACGCTGGTTGGGGTACTGTTGTTGGTTGGATCGCCGTCTCCGTCTGGATCCGGGTTAACGCCATCAGTTGATCGATCGCTGACTGGCGATCCGCCCTGGCTAGCGGCTGAAGCAGTCGTTGTATTGTTAAATGGCCCAAACCCATTCGCTCCAGTCCCAGGCGTAATGTTGACATTAAAGGTAATGGTGGCCGTCGTGCCAGAGGGTAACGTATCTGTTCCCTGCAATATATTCTGGTTGGTGCTGCCATTAAAGCCAGCGTTTACGGTCAGTGTGGGACTTTGGATATTACTTACTGAGTTCAGCGTGGCAGCCGCGAACGTTTGCGCCAAATTGTCGGCCAGCTGCAAATTGAGAAGGTTGTACTGGGGGCTATTGGCCGGCGCAAAGTTACGCACTCGCAGTGTATAAGGAATGGTATAGGTGCCGTCTGCGTTGGCCACGGGCGTACCCGCCTGTTTCGCTACCCCCAAAACAGGAATACATTCCCTAAATCCAATAGCCGTTAAGCCAAAGTCGTCCCCGAAGGTCGTATTTGCCTGGTCCTGAATTCGCAGTTCTAAAGTGGTTTGCCCCACAGTGGTGCGGAATGACCCTTGCACACGAATCCATCGTTGCTTCGCTGTTACAGGCGTGCCATTCAGCGTGGGCACGAATGCGCCGACCGGACCGCCGGGAGGCCCCGCAAGAAACCGAATGATGGGAGGATTACCAGGCGCGTTTTGGGCCAGCAGGTTAAAGAAGTACGCCGTAAAGTTGTAGCTGGCGTTTGGGCGTAATCCTGTGACCACTTGCCGCCAAATAATCGGATCGGAAAATTGACCCGGTCCAGGCGGTGGTGGAGCAATCGTATTGCCCGCATTGTCTTGAAACGGGTTGGAATACAGGTAGGTGTTTGAGGGCGCGATCCCATTCGTTGGATCACCAGGGAACGGTTGTCCCAGAACTACACCATTAAAGTAATTGATGGCACCAGTCTGGATGGATAGGCCACCGCGAGGCGCAGGGGGCGCAGGATTGTCGCTGGGGTAAATGCCGTTACCCCGATAGGGCAAGTCAGAGGTAAAGCCTGCCGGGTTGCCCGCGGGCAGCGGTGCGTTGACGACACCGGGCGGGGTAGCAAAGTTCCCATTCGTGACAAAGTTTTGGGCTCCTTCACGGGTTCCGGCAGGACACCCAGTAAAGCCGTCAAAAATTTGGGCTTGCGCGGGCAGCGGTGGGAACAGAGTCTGCGAGCCGAGGAGCAGACTCACAGACGACAGAGCTAGGAGACGGTTCAGGGGACGGTTCATCAATCCTCACACAGAGCAGGAGATCATTGGTTCGAGGGGGGAACAATCGCGCCGACTTACGGCTCGATCTGCAAGTCTTGTTCCTGAATTACGACTTCGATGTTTCTGGCATCACGGTAAATAAATTCGGCACGACGATCGCGGGCATAGTCCAGTCGCGTATGGCCTGGAGAAATGAGTTGTCGCTCACCCAGCGATCGAATGGTCATGCGTTCGGGAGCAATCCCTCGTCGCAGCAAGTAGTTACGTGCTGCCAGTGCCCGCCGTGATCCCAACGCCAGATTATAGTCGTCACTGGCACGGGGATCGGTATGGCCCACGATCGTGACGAGAATATAAGGATTTTCAACGAGCACTTGAGCAATGCGATCGAGCACCTTTGCCGTTACCGGACTGATGTTGGACTGATCCAGGGCAAAGTGAATGCTGCGCGGAACAGTGAGTTGAACCACTTTAGGCGGAGGTTCTGGCGGGGGTTGCTGAGCCACAGCCGGAGTGGTGCAGTGGGGTGGCGATGTCGGCGGTTGGACGGCTGTTAACGCCGGAACCGCTGCGTCGATCGCCCGAATGGTAGCAACGCGGGCCGGTTCAGAGGTGCCATAGCGGGGATCCGTCGCGATCGCGCTGATCCGTTCACCAATGGAACTGTCGATCGTGGCGCTAAAGTTGCCATTTGCGTCGGTATCGGTCGTGGCGATCGGTTCACTCAAGGGGCCATAACCATCATCAGCACCTGCCACCTGATACAGTTCGATTTTGGAACCCGGATCCGCTTTGCCAAAAATCTGCACCGACGATTTGAGTTCAGAACCCAGGGCAAAAAACTCTTTGCTGGCAAACTGGGGAGCATTAATTGCGGCATTCCCAGTTTCTTGACGACGGTTGGGGGTATCGCGCGGCGGATTGGAGCCATCACCCCGCTGGTATTCATACACCCCTGTTCCTGGTTCAACGACTGAATCAACATACTGATATGTACCTGTTCCCTGCCGTGTTACCAGATCAATACTGAGTCCTTCGAGATCAGAGAAGCGATTCGTCTCAATCTGATTTTGGCGACTGGTTGGGTAAGCTGCAACCACAACCCCTGGACCCGTCTGGTAGCGGATCTGATTGCCAGCAACCACATGCTGGCTGCCCATGAGGTACACAGCGGCGCGTCGTAAGCGCCTGCCGTTGTAAATAATCTGATTATCTTTGATCTGGACGGCACCCTCTGGCTTGAACAGATAGACCCCGCTACCATCATTCGCACAGATCAGATTACCGGTAATCTGTGCCTGATTGACGGCCCCTTCTAACCGAATAGCATCCGGCATTCCGGCAACGCCGTTACCTGTAATCACGTTCTCCCCAACTTGCAGATTTTCTGCTCGCACGGACGTGATAATAGCGCTCCCATCGTGATTGGCAATCCAATTGCGACGAATCACCGTGGCCACCCCGTCAAAGACAGAAACGCCAAAGGCAGAGCGAGGCAGGTCTTGAGCGACTCCTGGCTCCTGGCGCTTAACGCCGGGTTCCTCATGCGTAGGCGGAATCCCCAACCAGTTGTTCTCAATCAAGACATTCTGCGCTGGCAGGTCGTCCTTGTAGTAAGGTGCAAAGTTAGCCGGGGTGGGCTGTTTGCGAATGTCGGGGGGTGGCAACCGATGGGTGACGAAAATATCGGCGGGTGGGGTGCTGGCCGTCTCGCGATGGGTCGAGGTAAACCCATACAGGCTGAGACCACGAATGGTAATGCCATCGGCCGCAACGGTTAACCCTCGAAAGACTTCTTTGCCATCTGCGGGCGCGATCGCCACTACCGGCACCGGCATCGGCAGTTCATTAATGGCCGACTGACTGGCCTGATAGCCAGGTTGGGTTGTCCCGTCAATCAGCAAACCGGGGCGCTGCAGCGCTGGTAAAACATCCACCAGGCGAATGGTCGTCTGCCCATCCGGGAGCTTAAATTCAATCCGTGGGGGCGTATTGCCCTCCAGGACTTCTACCTGTGCCCGCTCCGCAGGTGAGAGTTTGTCCGGGGATAACGTGCCATTTTCGAGTTCGATCGCCTCCCGCAGCGTCAGCTCATTATCCGCCTGCACTGGACCATCTTGACTGCTATTCACCGTCACCCGCAACGAGGGCGACGCAGCGGCGGCAGGAGGCGACTGTGCCAGAGCCGGACTGGTCGCTAAGAGCAGGACTGCAGCGGACAGCAGCATTGGCATCCGACAGCTAACACCTGACACCCGGCACCCAACATTTTGCTGATCCATACCATTTTGATGCTGTTTACTCATTTCCCTTGTCCCCCATCGGTTGCAGGTTCTGCTGGTGGGGCTGGTACGGCTTCAGCGACGGGCTTCACAGCCGATTCTTGCTGTTGGGGTGGTGCAACATTGCGCTTAATCCCGAAAATATCGGAGAGCTGATCCAGCTTCAGGCTCAGACCGACAAAGAACCCGCCCCGGTTGCGATCGCCAAAATCGCGATCGTTCGCGTTGCCGAAGCTATAGCCCGCCGCCACTCGCAAATTGGGCGTCAGGTAGTAGCCCAATTCAGTGACAAAGCCCACTTCTTCAAAACCACTGGCTGGTTGCCCGATCCAGCGGACTTCACCGGCGACATCCCAGCGATAGCCCAGACGGTAGCTCGTACGAAGCTGGGCCAGCGTGATGGAATTTGTGCCGATTAAATCCTTCGCGACGTAGGACTTGGTGTCGCGCAGCGCAAACTTGCCGTAAAATTCCCAGCGAAAATTGGGGGCATAAATGGCTTCCAACGAAATCAGATTGGCGGTAGAGCCACTGCCGCTATCAACCAGAATCGTGTCAGGCGTATAGGACGGATTCTGACGGTATTCGTAGCTCAGGAGCGCGTTGAATTTGTCACTGCTGGGGTCGCGATACGCCAGTCCAACCTTGACATTAATGGTGTCGCCTAGCCCAGAGCCTACAAGCAGTTGGTTAGCAAAGTTGCCCTGCTCGTAACGCGCCAGAGCCGTTAGCGCTGGCGACAGTTTGCCCGCCGCTGCCGCCGAAATGACGGTGTTATCGCCCGCTTTGGACGTGCGGTATTCATAACGCCCCGTCGCTTTAAAGTTCGGGTTGTCAGTATATTCCACCCCGATGCTATAGCTGTCACCCTCCGTGATGCCCAGAGAAGCCGCACTCTGACCAACCGCAACGGGTTGGGCAAACTGCTGTCCAGCCGTCGTATACGCAAAGATGTCACCAAAGATCCGCTCATAGCCGATCGTCGCCTTGAGTCCCGGTGCCAGCAAGATACGGTGGTTCAGCCCGATCGCGCCCTGGCTGGTCAAGCCATTCAGTCCCGTGAGCACCGAATATCGTCCTGTAACCGAAGTATCGTCTGTCAGCCGTTGATCGACGATGGTATCCAGACTGGTAATGGAATTGGTGCGGTACTGGCTCGTTTCAGAGAGAAATTGCTGTGCCAGCCGCATGGTAACCCCCTGCATCACCGCCCAGTCCAGCGCCAGCGTTGTGCGGTTAGGGTACAGCGGATCAGGCGTCCCAATATTGGTCTCGTTTTGGGCACGGAAAAGTAACTTTTGCGTGAGCGGCAGATTCAACCGCGAGACGATTTCACTGCTGCCCTGGTCAAGCAAACCGGGATCAACCCGATCGGCCCGCGTCCGATTCACAAAATCAACACCCAGCTCAGCCGTACCAAGCTTTTGAAGGGCACCGACGCGAATCGTGGTCACGCTGTTGTCTACCCGCGTACCCGGAATCGGATCGCGGGACGGATTAAACAGATCGGTCAGTCCGGTAGCGGTGACGGACGTAATACCGCGCACTGCCGAAGCAATCCCAAAATTGGTTTCGTGGTCGAACTGAAACACCACGCGGGTGGTGGGCGTTACTTTAGCAGATACCTCCGCGCCGTAGTTAGTCTGACCGGGGGCAAAGCTGAAAGTGGCGTCATTGGCAAAGTTTTCTTCAACGGATCGATAGTAGGCCCGCGCCAGGATATCGGGCGACAGGTTACCGTTCAGCTCTACCCGATAGGCATTGCCCTTGATGTTGTTGCGGAAGATAGAATCGTTGGTCGATCGCGCGTATTCTGCAACCAGTTTGGCGTCCTTGCCAAAGGGAATCAGCGCATCCAGGCCATATAGCTCGAAGGTGCGTCCACCCTGATTTTCATTCAGGTAGCTCACGGCCGCCCAGCTTTCTAGCCCAGGGGTATGGGCAAAGTTATACTGCGCCCGCCCAGCATAAAGATTCGTTTCTTTCCCAGTCCCTTCGTACTGGTAGGTCACGACGATGCGGCGAACCAGCGTTCGTCCAAATAGATCAAACTCCGTGGTCTGGATCGGACGGCGAAACAGCAGCGACCCACGATCGTAATCGATTTCGTAATCCTGCCCCTGATACAGTTGCGTCCGCTGGACGATCGTGCCGGGACGACCAATCTCCTCCGTTTCCAGGTACACCAGTTCACTGCCCGGTTTTGCCAACCGCCGCGAGAGAAAGTAGTAGCCGCTGGTGCCATTGGGCGCGATCGTATCCCGCTGGAACCCTTCCAGATTATTAGCATAGAGGCCAATAACTTGAAGATTACCCAGGTTGTAGTTTGCCTTGAAGCCATGTAACTGCCGATTTGTGGCGGTGTAGTACTGCGACGGAGTGGCCAGTTCAGGGGTGCTGTAGTCGCCCCACATGAAAAAGTCCGATCCGGCTCCCACCACGGGCGAGGTGCGCTCCACCTTGAAGTACACGCTGTCGATCGACGGCGTCAGAAAATCGGTCGTGGAGCTATCGCCATAAACGGGATAGGTCTGGTCACAGGCCTGGGTATCGCGGAACAGGCTGGTCGTGCCGTTGCATCGCTGGTTAAGCGGGCGCTGCGTGTTGAGCGCACCCGTCACCAACCATTCGCCAATATGTCCCGTAGCAAAGGCGGCAGCGCCGAAGTCAAACCGGGGGGAGCCATCGTTGATGCGGCTGGGATTCAGAAAATCGCGAAAACTGCCGTAGTAGTCCGTCCCGGGTGCCCCCAGCCGAAAGTTGATCGACCCGGACATGATGAACGGGCGCAGGTTGGTCACAAATTCGACCTGGGTATAGGCCACGATCTCAACTGGCTGCGATGAGATGCCCGGCAAGGGTGCCAGGGTGGCCGGGCTCAGCACGGGTGCCGAGCGGGACTGACCATCGTTACTCCGCTGGATGGGCGGCAGGGGCACGGTCGAATCGTAAGGCTTGGGCGGCTGTGACTGAAAATTGGTGTCCCGCAGGCTAATCGCCGCACGGACGCGTACCTTTTGGGGCGCGAGATTAGACTGAAGCTGCGCCGTAAATTTGCCGTTGCGCGCCAGCACTTGAAATCCTGGCAGGTCTTTGTCTTGGTCAACACCCACAAATTTGCCTGCGCTGGCAGTCAGCGTGACCAGGGCATCCTGAGAAATAACCTGACCCGCCCCATCTGTAACTTGACCTTCGATCGTGACGGTCGATCGCCCGTCAGCCGGAATCCGTGGATCGCTCGTCGGCAAAAACTCCAGTTTCGCGGCCGTTTCACGCACCGTCACCGTCACGCTTACAGGCGTACCACCGGTTGGCTGCACTGTCAGCGTGTTTTCACCCGATCGCAGCGGAATGTCGTACCAGACCTGGGTAACCTGATTTCCCGGCTGCGGCTGGATCTGCGTCTGGGTGGTCGCAGCCAGCGGTTTCTGATTAACCGTGACCTCTACCTTCGTCCCAGCCGGGTATTGCACAATCAAACTCGTCGATTGCTCACCTGTGGTCGAGGCCTGGGGTGCCAGAATGCGAACACCAGTCGGCGTCGAGGGCGATGGCGTTGCGTCGGTCGGCGGAGCAGACGTTTGCGCGAGGCGGGCATTCAACGGCACGCCTGCCGCCTGCTTCTGTTCAGAATGGCCAAGCGTAAGTGTCGTTACATGACCCGCAGGTGATGGCGTTGGTGCTTTGGCAACGCCTTTAGCCGATGCCGGGGCGATCGCTGCGATCGCGCTAAACAGAGATGACATCAACGCCAGGTGAATGGTTACACTTCGCATTAGCGCTGCCCCCCTTCTTTAAAGCTCGGTGTAACGGCAAAATTCATTCGCACTGTGCTGCCTGGGGCCAACTGCACCAGACGCGACGGGCTATTTGCCTCAATACGATATAGATTTGGTGCGATGGTGTACCCCGGCAGGCTGGTCAAATCCAGCGTCCCAGTGCGCGTCCCCGAAATTGAATAGGGCAGCGAGAATAAGCCATTGGCGTCGGTGGTAACGCGATTCCCGTCATCCATAAAGATGACTGCGTTGGGCACCCCCGGTTCGCCCGGTTGCTGTTCACCATCAAAATTCTTATCAACAAACACCCGCCCAATAATGGTGCCGCAGTCAGACAAAATTCCAGGGCGAATCTGGAGCTTAAAGCTGGCAGTATTACTCTGCACCGGCGCGGTCGCCGTCTGCCCCTGCGCAACTGCCAGATTTCTACCAGTACCCCGGATCGCATCAGGGGTAAGCAGTGCCGCATAGACGAGCGTTAACGTTTGTTGAGGCGCAACGCTGGGATAGGTAAACGTGACAGTACGCCCGGTGACGGTCGGCGCGGCAATACTCACTGGTGCCGCACTACCGTTAGTAGCCAACGAAGCCCGCACAGACTTCGAGACAAACTGCAGGCCCAATGGTAATGTATCTGTCACCTGCACGGGTGAAGCGGTGGACTGGCCCGTGTTCTTCACCTGGAGGCGATAAACCACCGTGTCGCCCGGTTCGGCAGCGGCACGATCGGCTGTTTTAAGAATTTCTAAACTGGCTCGATTCGCCGTCGCGGTATAGCTTGTGGGATTGGAATTTGCAGTCCGGTCTGGCCCTCCTGGTCTGTCTTTAAATCTGGCTGAAGCAGTATTTGTGATAACGACGTCATCAGCAGCGACAGGCGCGATCGAAGAGATCATCCCTCCAACCAAAACGCCAGCTGCTAAGACGTGGAGATAACCCCGTCTCGACAGTTTCTTCAAAAAAAGCATTCCTCACACTCATTCGAATACGCAATTCAGTACTTGCACGTACGAACAAAGCCAAAAACAGATGCAAATCCCTGAAGCAAATTTACAGCAGGATCGTTGCAAAAGAAACAAAAAGAGCTGAAATTCCCTCCACGGTAGTTTTTTTCGGGCATAGCGATCACGCGCTTTAAAGCTGACAGCTTTAAAGCGCGATGCTAGCGAGGTAAGTGGTATTACCGAGCCCCCACAGACAAGCGGAAGAATCTATTTTCTACAAGAATTTCAAATTAATTTAACTCTTTGCAAATAATTCTTCAAGAAGTAAAGCTGCGGATCGTTACGCCGAGGTAACGGCTGCCTTCAGGCTTTGACAAAAATCTGAAATTGCCTGTAGTCCTTGCGCTGGCGTACCTTCTCCCAGTCGTTTGACAAACGCACTTCCCACGATCGCCGCGTCCGCGCCCCAGTCCATGACCTGACGGGCATGTTCAGGTTGCGAGATCCCAAACCCAACCCCAATGGGCTTATCTGTGACCTGCCGGAGTTCCAGCAGCAGGTCTTTCACACGGGTCTGCACCTGGGCACGGATCCCGGTAACGCCAACTGTACTCACCAGGTAGATAAACCCCTGGGACTGCTCCGCGATCGCCAGGATGCGCTCCTTCGGGCTGGTCGGCGCGATCAGCAGCGTCACCTCAATGCCATGCGCTGTCGCTGGGTGGAGCAACATCTCTGCCTCTTCGAGCGGTAGATCGGGTACAACCA
>JAJPKC010000089.1 GCA_021323955.1 Oscillatoriales cyanobacterium Centralia_MAG_596
ATAGTGGCCCTCGCGGTCAAAGACAAAAATCAGGTCGTTCATCGCCGCAAAGAACGCCTGCATTTCTGCATTTGTGGTTTTTAATAATTCTTCAGCCTGCTTGCGCTGGGTGATTTCTTGAATTTGAGACACTAAGTAGAGGGGACGCTGTTGGCGATCGCGTACCAGCGACGAACTCAGCAGTCCCCAAATTGTTTGACCATTTTTGTGTCGGTAGCGCTTTTCGAGATGAAAGTGGGAAAGCTCTCCTGCCAGCAATTTGTTGTGATAGATAACACCTGTATCCAAATCATCCGGATGGGTTAGATCATAAAAGCTGAGGCTTTGTAGCTCTCGTTCGGTGTAGCCGAACATCTCACACAGCGCCGCATTGGCTTTCAAAAACTGTCCTTCCAAGGCCACAATACTCATGCCGATGGCAGCTGTATCAAATGATTGGCGAAACTGTTGTTTACTTTCTCGCAGGGCATCTTCCGTGCGCTTGCGTTCGGTAATATCACGCATAATGCACAATCCACCGACGGTCTCACCCGTTTCGTTAACGAGTGGTGAGTAGCGTCCCTCAAAATAACCTTGGTGACCCGTTTCTGGGATCACATAAGGGCGATCGGTAGATATAACGCTTTCACCTCGGAGCGCTGCATGAAAGTACTGGTCTTCACCAATCTCGCGCAGGAATGGAAAGCACTCAAACGCACACTTACCGATCACATCTGCATCCTTGACGCCTGTTAACCGCTCCATTGCAGAGTTCCAGGCAAGATAGCGACAGTCACCATCAAACGCAACAATGCCATCGACACTACTTTGAATCAACTGCTTCGAAAACTCAACCAGTTCTGCCTTCTGAATAGCGGTAGCGACATGATTAGCAAGCTGTTGCAGAAAGGCAATTTCCAGCTTTTGCCAGATGCGAGGGGTTATACATTGATGGGCAATCAATAGACCCCACAACCTTTTAGAGGCTCCAGTCGTCGATACTAAGGTTGCATCATCCAGTAGCGAATCATTTTGTAAAATTGGCACTACTAAATTAGCTTTGACTCCCAGTGTTTCTAGAAACTGAACATGGCAAGGATCGATATCAGCCATGTAAATATCATCAATCGTGCTAACACGTCCATTCCTATATTGCTCAACCCAAAATGTTTGCAGGCACGGATCACTAATCGTCTGGCCGAAGAGAGAAAATGCTTCCGAACTGGTTGATTCAACCATGATCTTGCCGCTCCAGTCTGGGTTGAAACGGTAAATCACAACGCGATCGCAGTTCAACAATTGTCGAACTTCAGCAACCGTAGTGCCTAGGATTTGATCTAATTCAGCAGATTGGTAAATACGTAGAGCGATCGCTGGAATCCGCCCCAAAAGCTTGGTCGATAATAGGGAAGATGCTGACAAATCCTTTAAAAACATTTGAATGTACCCTTGCAAGATCAATGAGGCCATCACAACTCAGGAGATACGTTCAATTCAAAATCATGAATTGAACAACCTTGGAGTAGGTTTGGTGACGGTTAATTACTCTGAGTAAATGCAACGCAGGGTCATGGAACAGCAGCAAACATCTCTGAAAGCAGGGTTGTTTCAATATTTGATCGAACGGCGTTATCAACCGAACATTCGCTGTTGAGGCAGGCTACGAGAAACTGATTTGTTCTGTAGTATTCCCATATTTTTTGCTGCTGTAACGGGTTCAAATCCCAGCCAAATTCCATGTTCTGTGGTTGAAGGATCTGTTCATGGAACTGCTTGAGCCAGTTTGCTCTGTGACACTGCCACCACAGCTGCCATTCCACCTCAGTTGCCTCCAGGCTGGGAAGCTGGGACTTGAGTTGTGCTAAAGCATGATTCAGCGGCGCTTCATGAGGAAACCGGTGGCCAAAATCGAGCGCAAACCACAGATCGAGAACCTGCTCTGGGGTTGGGTGCTCACCGATTTGCTGGATTTGCTGATAAGTGCGGGCGATCGCCAGGTCGATCGCCAGTGCCGGCTCGAGGTCAAACGCAAAGGTGTCGTCTAATGCTACTGCCAGATTAATGTCCTGGTTGTAAAAGAGCGCCAGGTAAAACGCTTTAACTGCCGCAGGTTTATAGGTAGTGGGTGTTATGTTTGCCTTCTGATTCACCCATTGCAGCGCCTTTAGCAGAATTGGGTCTTCTTTAACTAGCGCATCAACCTGGCGCTGCATATAACCAAGCAGAGAATCTGCCTTTGGGAGCAGGCTGAGTGTCAGCAGAATGACTTCATGCCAGCGCCGTTCCGTTAGATGACGGGCCAGTTGGTGTAATATGCCAGTGTTTTCCTTGAGACAACGGGCTGCAATCTTGCGAGCGGTTAAATATTCTTGAAATGTTAGATGTGAGAATGAATAGATATCGCGTGCCCGTTCGATCAGTAATCCCGAGCGCAGAGCGATCGTGCGTAATACGGCTTCGCTGGTTAACCAAAGTTCTTCTAGATCTGTGGTGGCGTTGGGGAGGGTCTGCAAAAAGTCGGTAATGATCGGCAACACTTCACTTTTTTCAAAGTAGGTTTTGCCTTGCTCAAACAGCGTTGAAGCAATCTGGCTCAGCAAATTTAGCGTTTCCGGTAAGGACAAAGCATCGGTTCCTAAATCTCGCTGAATGCCTCGCACATTGTCCCATCGCACCAACAAGATATCTAATCCTGCCTGATACAGTTTTGCTCGTCGGGTCGGAAACATTGCCCGTTCGTAAAACACCAAGCAAGCGAGGTGCAGGAGCAATGGTGTTGTCACCATTTCGCGGATCGGTTCATTCTCAGGTTGATCAAGCTGTTGCAAAAATTGTTCTGCTTTCGACAATCCGATCGATTCTGCATCCGCCAAGGCCGTTGGATTACGTTCCAAGTTGAAAGCAGCCTCGCTTATTACCGTTCTTTGTTGCCCCTGGCTCATTGCTACAAACCACTTACGACAGACGGTAGCAATTTGGCTGGAATCGAAGTCTGCCAGTTCTACATAGGTAAAGCCGCGAAACTGATAGTCCTGCGCAGCTAATCGACAGGTAATCAAAATTACCGTCTGAGGATACGTGTCAGCAAACTTTTGAATCTGGTGGGAAAGTTCACTGTTGACTTGTCGTGGTACTTCATCCAACCCATCCAGCAAAACCAGAGCTTTACCGCTTTGTAACAACGAACTAATTTGGGTCGTCGTCAGGTCGGCTGCGCCCCACCGTGCCGCAATTTGTTGCTCCAGGCTATAGTCACCCTTAATTCGCGCTTCGGCTGTGAAAGCCCGGAGTGAAATAAATACGGGAATGCGATCGGCGTAGAGGTTGCCATTGATACACTCCATTGCCAAATGCTGTAACAGTGTCGTTTTTCCTGCCCCCGGTTTGCCAAGAATGACGACCTGATTGTGAGCCGACAACACTTCTATGATCAGCAGACGAGATCCTTTTTGCCCAACAGCATGGCGATCGTGAGTGCTATCTTCTGGCTGTAAGTTTGACACTTCTAACCAGCGCTGACTGCTGGGCGTCAGCAACACCTGAATACCGGTATAGATCTGATCAACAGCGAGTGGATGGGCCGTGTCCAGGCTGACTTGCAGTAACCCGCACTGCCCCTGAATCATATCTTTGACCTTCGCCCGCACTGATTGTAGTGGTTGATCCAGATCCAGGTTTGGGTCTGACGCGATCGTGTCTTCTCTATCCTCTTCGTCAGGCGGAGCGACGATTTCTTCCCACTCCAAATTGAGTTGAAAGCAAATTTCAATAAATAAATGACGCTCAATCGGTCTACCAGAGAAGAACTTCCAGATCGATTGCCGCGTTTCTAACCCAACGGCACTGGCCAGATACTCCTGTGTCCATCCAGTTCGCCGAAACGCCTGTTTTGCTTTTTTAATGCCGACTTCAGATGCTTTGAGTGATCGCTTTGCCATCCCTGACTCTCAACTGTTGCTTAGTATCGAAAAACGGAATCTTGGGGGGCACCAAGCAACAAACATTGAAACATAGAAAACTCTCTGCCAGGGGTAAGGGCAATCCCCATCAGTTCTTTTTTCACGGCAAAAAAGTGTTCTCCGGAATCTTTGACAATTTTCTCGGCGGGGGCAGGGATGACAACGTCAAAGAGATTTGAACTTGAGAGAGTTGATCCGTTAAAGGTTGCCAATCCTGGCATCAAGCGGCCTAAAACGTATACCTCACCCAAACATCTACACGAACGTGATCGCAGACATTGACTTTTCACAGTGGAAGAATCTCCTGAATGTTAAGTGAGGTTCTTCATGTTCTTGCCGATCGCGTCGGTCATTGCGGCTACCGCAACCCTGGGGCTCACGCCTTTGGTGCAGAAGTTTGGTTTGAAATGGGGCTACGTCGATCAACCAGGTAAGCGCAAAGTCCACCAGCAGGCTACGGTGCGGATAGGTGGCGTTGCTATCTTTACTGGGGCAATGCTAACGATTCTGCTGACATTCTTATCGAACAGTTTCCATACTGTGCCAATGTCCACTCTGTCAGAAGTGATCGGTATACTGCTGGGTTGTATCGGGTTTTTCCTGATCGGCTTCGCTGATGATCTTTTTAATCTGTCTCCTTTTATTCGTTTGTTTTTGCAGGGTTTAGTTGTCTGCCTCAGTTGGTCACTCGGTGTGAGGGTTGAGGTGTTGCCGGTGCCACTTGTCGGCGCATTACCTGTGGGAGTACTGAGTCTGCCGATCACGTTCTTCTGGCTCGCAGGAATGGCAAACGCCATTAACTGGATGGATGGTCTGGATGGACTGGCGGGTGGCGTGAGCACGATCGCGGCGCTCACCTTCAGTATTCTTTGCTGGGACAATCCCCCGCTAGCGTTGATTGCCCTGGCGTTGGCCGGATCGCTCACGGGATTTCTGCGCTATAACGTCAATCCAGCTCGCATTTTTATGGGTGATGGTGGGTCTTACTTTATTGGGTTTACGCTGGCCGCGATCGGGGCCGTTGGCTTAATGCACAGTGCCAAATGTATCGAAACGTCACTGCCATTCTGGGTGTTGGCAGTTCCGATTGCAGATATGGTGCGCGTCATTGCCAGTCGTATCTGGGAAGGGAAGTCACCCTTCTTTGCGGATCAACGGCATCTGCACCACAAACTCTTGATGGCTAATTTCTCGGTACGAGCAGCGGTGCGATTCGTTTGGTGTCTTGCGGCCTGGTTTGGCACCTGGGCGATGTTTGTTGCCGCCATTCCCTATAGCGCGATCGCTCTGCTTGTCACCTCCTGTCTGCTTGCCATTACGGGTCTACCCTTCTGGAGTCCCTTCCTGCCCGTGCTCGCCCGCTCTCGCTGATATCTTGTGACTATGCAAACGCTTCCCTCGCTCCATCTCTGGATGCCCGGACTGTTCGATTTTAAGGGCGGCATCCAAACCTACTCCGGTTTCTTGCTCCAGGCGCTTCAGCAACTCAATTCGGAATCACACTCAGACTCACCCATCGATGTCTTTTTGATGCACGATCGCCCTCGATCGCTTTCTGCCGACGATCATTCACGGTTTTATTTCAGTGGCCATGTACCCTCGCGTTTCCGGGCACCAACCTTTGCGTCAACCGCTCTGGCCGCAGGCATCCAGCAGCGCCCTGATCTGGTCATCAGTACCCACTTAAACTTTACGGTAGCAGCCTACTGGTTAAAGCGGTTGACCGGCATTCCGTACTGGGCGGTAGCACATGGGTTTGAAGCCTGGAATGTACAGCGTCCGGCCTTGCGTCGCGCGCTTGCCCATGCCGACAAAATTCTCGCGGTCAGTAGCTATACCCGCAATCGGTTGGTGCAGGAACAAGCACTGGCCCCTGAACGGGTTTCTCTACTCCCAAACACCTTTGATGCTCAGCGTTTCCAAGTAGCCGCCAAACCCGCTCATCTGCTAGAGCGTTATCAACTGACAGCCGATCAGCCGATTATCCTGACGGTCAACCGACTGGCGGCGGGTGAGGCATATCATCCCTACGATCGTGTGCTGGCGGCGCTGCCCCAGATCCGTCAGGTCATTCCCAACGTGCACTATTTAATCGTGGGGCAGGGGGACGATCGGCAGCGTCTTGAGCAATTAATCGTGGATCGACAGCTACAGCACTGTGTCACCCTGGCGGGTTTTGTATCGGATGCTGACTTGCCAGCTTATTACAATCTCTGTGACGTGTTTGCCATGCCCAGCAAATTGGAGGGATTTGGCATTGTGTTTTTAGAGGCGATGGCGTCGGGTAAACCTGTCCTCGGTAGCAATCAAGATGGAGGGATTGATGCGTTGACTCAAGGACGATTAGGCGCATTAGTTAACCCTGATGACACGGCGGCGATTGCCCAGACCCTGGTTCAAATTTTGCAGGGTCACAGCTCCAATCCGTTGTTGTATCAACCAGAGGCGTTACGGCAGGCGGCGATCGCTACATTTGGCAATGAGCCATTTAAGCAAACGCTGGCTCAATTGCTCCAGACCCATGTCAACCAAACTACGCCCAGTCCAGTAGTGAATTCAATGCAAACGAGCTAACGATCGCGGTGATGACCCATGAAAGTTCTGCATGTTATTCCGTCCGTATCCCCCCTGCGCGGTGGCCCCAGTGAAGCAGTTTTACAAATGGTGCATACTCTGCGGGAACAGGGGATAGACGCAGAGATTGCTACAACCAACGATCATGGGGATGGGGTGCTGGATGTTCCTCTATGTGAATTCCTGACCTATCCCAGCCATGCACCTGTTCCAGTCCGCTTTTTTCCTCGCTTTTCGCCGCGGCTCCCTGCCGTTCGAGAATTTGCCGTTTCGGGCGCATTCACAACCTGGCTCTGGCAGCACATCACAGATTACGACCTGGTACATGTGCATGCCATCTTTTCGTATACATCGACAATCGCGATGGCGATCGCGCGGGTGCAAAACGTACCCTATATCGTGCGGCCCCTGGGACAACTGTGCCACTGGTCTTTACAGCAGGGACACCGTAAAAAGCAGCTTTATTTACGCTTAATCGAACGCGCAAATTTGAACCATGCCCAGTCTATTCACTTCACCGCAGAGCAGGAACAGCAGGAAGCTGCCGTACTAGGATTGACTTCGCCGGGGTTCACGTTGCCACATGGTTTGGTGATGCCGTCGCCATTACCTGATGCCCGCGAGCGTCTCCGCAAAATCTTAAATCTGCCTGTGGATGAACCGATCATCTTATTTTTGTCCCGGCTGCATCCAAAAAAAGGATTGGATTATCTGATTCCAGCCTTGAGCCAACTGCACGATCGCCAATTCACGCTGGTTTTGGCAGGTAACGCCAGCCCTGATTACGAAGCGACGGTGCAGCAATTGCTCCAAACGGCGGGGCTACAAAGCCGAACGCAGCGGTTGGGTTTTGTCACAGGCGAAACGAAAGCCCTGCTGCTCCAGGGCGCGGATTTGTTTGCGCTTACCTCCCATTCAGAAAACTTTGGGATTGCTGTTTTGGAAGCGATGGCGAATGGTTTGCCCGTCCTAGTTACGCCTGGTGTAGCGCTGGCAACGCTGGTCGAGCGATCGCAGATCGGTTGGGTAACGCCGTTAGACCAATCGGCTATTGCTACGACATTGCAGCAAATCTTCAGTAACCCAACCCTCGCAAAAGCCACGGGAAATCGGGCGCGTACGATCGTGGGCCAACAGTACACCTGGAGCTACATCGCCACCAACCTGATTCAGCACTATCAATCCGCTTCACAGACAGCAGGAATGGTATTCAGCCGCTAACGCCACTAACGACCCGATTTCTACGTTTACCCCTCACTTTCCCATGCTTACACACATCACACCTGTCATCCTCACCTACAACGAAGCACCTAATCTCGATCGCACCCTGCAAAGCCTTACCTGGGCAAAGCGAATTGTAGTGATTGATAGCGGTAGTACAGATGAAACGCTCGCAATCTTGCAGCGCTATCCGCAAGTAGACGTGTTGACACGATTGTTTGATACGCACGCCAACCAGTGGAACTTTGGGTTGCAACAGGTACAAACTGACTGGGTATTATCTCTAGACGCTGATTATCAGTTGACCGCTGAACTGGTGGCTGAGATGGCCACATTGCCGATAAGCACCGCGATCGCAGCTTACTATGCACGCTTCAAGTATTGTGTCTTTGGTCAACCGCTGCGGGCCACACTGCTGCCACCACGAGCAGTTTTATTTCGTCGCGATCGAGCGGCCTATTTTGATGATGGTCATACGCAGCAGCTACAGGTGAATGGCCCTACAAGTGAGCTACTGGCATATATTCACCACGACGATCGCAAACCGCTCAACCGCTGGCTATGGGCGCAGGATCGCTACGCCATTCTGGAAGCGCAGAAGCTACAGGCAACCCCGACTGAAAAATTGAGTCTGGGCGATCGTTTGCGGCAACGTAAAGTGATTGCACCGTTTGTGGTGCTGTTCTATTGCCTCATTTTGCACCGTGGCATTTTAGACGGGCGCGCAGGCTGGTATTACGCCTTTCAACGTGTCCTGGCAGAAGTTTTGCTGTCCCTCCATTTACTAAAGGCATAGCCGATGCGCGATCGTTGCGGTTCAAACAGCGATCTGTTCCTTCTGCGTTAGATACATGGCAATGCCCTTTTCGTAGTAAGCAGCTTCATTAATAAAAATGGGATAAACGATCGTGTTGCCTTCATAGTTGATCGTTTCACCATCAAAAGTCAGAAACATCGGCTCACCTGGATGAAGCGGTTCATAATCTTTGAACTGTCGCTGGGGATGAATCATAGCTTGAATTTCTCCAAACTCATTCCGGGGATAATCGATCGCTGCCATATAGCGATACACTATTAACGAACGGGTTGGCAATAAGAATTGATTGTGGTTGTATTGTTTTAGATAATCCAGAATTAGGTGAATAAGCGCCTCTGTTTTTTGAAACAGTTCAGCATGGAGAATGCCCTGAGCAATCGGACCAACCTCAATACAAAAGCCGAACCTAGCCAGCGATCGCAGCGAATCACGACTTCTTCCAGCGTGGGCAGCGCTAAACACCTTTAGCAACGGCTGAATTGAGTTGAGATACGCTGCTAATTGCAAAACGAATGGTTCTTCACTATCTACAATCAGGGTTAATCCCATATTGGCAGTTGTACTGTGCAAATCGACAATGACATCTGATGGTGTTGTACCATTGGGGCCAAACATTTGATCAATCGTTCTGGCTCGCAGATCTTCATAATTTATCAGCGTTGAGTTTTCCAGGCTTTCGCGCTCAAAGCTACGATTCAGATCCTGATCAACATAGCGAATACCTAAAGCAACTGCTTTGGGATTCCCGATCAGGATATGAGTGGAGAAACCAGGTCGTTGAATCAGGTTAGTGTATTGCTGAAACTTTTTGATTAAGAACATTCCATTCAGCTCATTTCCATGCGTTCCACCTGAAAGCACGACGTGATTAATCTTGGTCATAAGCTCTGCCTGCACGGTTCAACTGGGGATGATTTTGCTGTCTTACAGTCATCAAACCACATTGAGATAAGCCAGCCTCAATGCCTCCATAGTCCTGTGAGATTTCATGCAGAGGTGGCATAGGATGAGAACGTTTTTTAGGCATGATAAAGCTCCTTGCTCAAATTTTACGGTCGGTCTGTCTTAGTTGGACACAGGAGGAATGGCAATGACAGGAACTTCTCCCTGCCAACGTTGGCGTAGGATTGCACCTGTAGGTTGTTGTCGATGAGCTTTTAAGCGCTCCAGTTCCACTTCATCTGCCCAGATGATCCAATGCTTGGGAAGTTCAGACTGCTGGCGGGCTTTTACCCACCCTCTTCGCACCCAGTTATATAGAGTGACTGTTGGCATTTGTAGAACACTGGCGAGTTGTGGAAGCCACCATTCATGTTCTGCTAATGAAGCTTGATTCTCAGGGATGCGGGGGGTAACTAATCCCAAACGTCGCATTAATGCCCGCACTTCTTCTGCGTTGAAGGTTTTGCGCCGTTTGGGAGGATAGAACCCTTCTTGATTAAGGGCTTGAGCAATTTCCTCAGTTGTCGCTCCTGATTGAACCAATTAGACCTCCTATGAAAACACCAATTATGCCGTAGAGGAAGCAGGTGTTTTGGGCTCTGTGGGCTCAAGTGAGACCTGGTATCCCAAGCGCTCTAAACGCCGTTTTAATTGTCGCGACACACGGTCGCGGTCTTGCTGGTCGCGGTAGTTACTGCCCAACTCGCGATCAGTCGTTTGTTCAGAGAGTAAGTGGTAGGCAATGACTAAAATCGTGTGGGCCACCGCCACGGCTGCTCGTTTACTACCTCTACGCAGTTTCAGCCGTTGATAGCGTGCTCCTAAAGACGTGTTGCGAGCACGACCAGCCGCCAGAGCCGCTTCGACTAGTCCGCTTCGCAAGGCAACACTGCCGTTGCGAGTTTTGCCAGAATATTGCTTACCCGCACTTTCACGGAGACCAGGGCAGAGACCGGCCCATGATGCCAAATGTTTTGCCGTTGGAAACCGACTCATGTCTGTCCCAATTTCTGCCAAAATCAGTTCTGCAGTCTTTTGTTTGACCCCTGGAATGGTACACAAGCGCTCTACGTCTGACTGCTGTGGACGTAGGCGCTCGGCAATTTCGTCTTAGCATTGCTTGAGTGCTTCGTCGAGAAAGTCTACATGCGCTAGCATTTGAGCCAGAATAAAGCGTTGATGGGGGCGGACCGTGCCATTGAGCGCTTGTTGCAGTTGCGGCAACTTGCTCCGCAGTTTACCTTTGGTAAGTTCTGCCATGACTGCCGGATTGGTTTACCCTGCCATAAGCGCCGATAGGATCGCACGCCCTGACAGGCCCATGATATCGGTGGCAACAGAAGCAAGTTTAATATTGGCTCCTTCCAACACTTTTTGCATCCGATTCGCTTCGGCACTGCGCTCCTGAGTCAGGGATTTGCGATAGCGCACTAATTCTCGTAACTCGCGCATCGTAGCAGAAGGAATAAAACTCGGTCGCAACAACCCGTGTTGCAGCAATTCAGCAATCCATTGTGCATCTTTGACATCGGTCTTACGCCCCGGCACGCTCTTAATGTGATGAGCGTTGACGACCCAAACCTCTAGCGCACCTTCAAGCAGATTGTACACGGGCTTCCAGTACGACCCAGTACTTTCCATGGCGACAATTGTACATTCAGCTTGCACTAACCAATCGACTAACTCCAGCAAAGCAGCCGTTGTCGTGCCAAAGGTGCGCGTGGCTTGTGCAGAGCGACCTTCAGCCACGGGAGTAATCAGACATGCAGTCACACTACGTTTGTGAACATCTAAACCACAACAGCGCTCATGGATCTTTTTCATGATGAAGCTTACAAGAAACGGCAATGCCAGTGAGCGCTCTGTGCAGTTTGAGAATCTCCTATACGTGCTCATCCACAAGGGAGGCAACAGTCGGTGCTACCGAACAGAGCGCCAGACCAGCCTGATTGAAGAATTTTCAATTGTTGCTCTAGCTCAGCAATCACTTCTCGACGGGCAATTGCTATCCTCCAATGGCGATACCGCTCGTGGATTAAGCAGCAAAAGCCGCCCGTCCCACCACCCGATTTATTCACTTTGTGTAACAGCAGTGACGTGGCACAATTGCTTACCGCTGCTGGGTTTCGTGAGGTGCAGATAGAAAACTGTTTGCCGCCAAACCAGTTTGCTGGGGCATGTGTGATGGGTGTTAAGTAACGCAGAAGGCTTCATGAGCCAATTCCTAAAGGCGATGGCCAACGGCATCGCTCATTTCCCCTAGCCTTGAGATATCCTTTATGAAAGCGATCGCGATCCGTCAGGTGAAAGACCAACAGCGGTATAGCCTTTTAGACCAAAGGCTGCAGGAGCCCCAAACAGAGCGATCGCTCTAATGACGCACCTGGTCTGCCCACGGCGTTAGCCTTTGCGATAGCCATTTCAAGGCATAGTCAATCACTAAACCAATCAAGCCAATCAGGGCAATGCAAAATAACACTTTCTCTGTTTGCAAAAAGCGCTGAGCCTGAATAATCTTAAAGCCCAGGCCATTTTGAGACGCCACCAACTCTGCAATCACAAGAAAGTTCCATGCACCTGAGATATTGACTCGCAACGTATCTAACACACTGGGAAAGGTGGCCGGAATGATTACTTTAAACACCACACCACGTCGAGGCGCACCCATTGTGTAAGCGACATTGATCATCTCATTTGGGATGAATTTAACGGCATCGGCAACCATGATGGCGTTATACAGCACCGCCCCCAGCATAATAATGAGGATTTTGGAGGGTTCACCCAGACCTAACCAGATCACAATCAACGGCACAAAGCCCGTTACAGGCATATAGCGAACCGTGCCAACAATGGGTGCAAACAGGTTTTCCATGCTGTAGAACGTTCCCATTGCCAACCCCACCGGGACGCCAATGACAGCAGCAACCATAAATCCGGCTAAAACGCGAAGACTGCTCGCGATGACATCCGCCGTTAAGTTGTCTTCCGTAAACATTTTGTAGCCCGCCCCCACCACTGCGGCAGGAGACGGCAGAAAAATTGGCGGTACGAGGTGTAGCGAACTGACCACAGACCAAATCACCAACGGCACCAGCAACGCGGAGACAACCAGCATAAACGCTAAGCGCTTTGGAAATCCCTGACGGATGCTCCAAAAGATGGAGGGTTCAAGATAGCGGTATTGGCGAGTTGTGGATTCTGGACTGGCAGGGCTGAAGGGTGTCATGGGGATAGTTTAGAAGAGGGGTGGGAAACTGGAGAGAGGCACGGCGGATGGCCTGTTTTTTGCGATGGAATCCGATCGAAATGTATCCTCTGTGAGGGCGGGTTGAGACGGCAACCCTTTAATAAAGCGACCAGTTGACAACAAAACCCGCCCCTACGGCTAGAAGAATTTGAGATAGCGCTGAATTTCCCAATCGGAAACATGGGTGTGGTATTCCTCCCATTCCTGGAATTTGAAGTCGATGTAGCTTTTGTACATCAGGGAACCCATCACTTTTTCGCTGAAGGGGTCACTGGCAAAGGCGGCGATCGCCTCCCCCAGATTGCGCGGCAAGAACCGAATGCCCATTGCATCAAGCTCTTCCAGCGAATAGTTATACATGTTTTCAGTATGAGGATCGCCAGGATCGAGGTCTTCTCGAATGCCTTCTAACCCAGCCGCGAGAATCATCGCCGCACCCAGGTAGAGATTGCTGGAAATATCCGCAGCACGGCATTCTACCCGCCCGCCTGCCAGGGGAATACGCAACATATTGGTGCGGTTGTTGTTGCCATAGCAGATATAAACGGGTGCCCAGGTAAAGCCAGACATACTGCCTCTGGCAACCAGGCGTTTGTAGCTATTGACCGTAGGCGCAATGGTGGCGCAAATGGCTGGCGCATGGCGGAGGATGCCTGCAATAAATTGATAGCCTAATTTAGATAGCTTGCAACCGCGCGAATCTGCTGCATCGTAGAACAGATTTTCGCCCGTTTTAATGTCTGCCAGGGACATATTGTAGTGGGCACCGCTACCAGTACGGTTAGCAAACGGTTTGGGCATGAAGGTCGCAAAGAAGCCATGCTTGCGGGCAATTTCCTTCACCATGAGCCGAAAGAAGGTGAAGCGATCGGCCATTTTGAGCGCATCACAGTACATGAAATCGGTTTCAAACTGTCCGTTCCCATCTTCGTGGTCAAAGGAGTAGACATCCCAGCCCAGGCTATTCATCGCCTCGACAATTTCGCTCACCCAGGTGTAGTTGTCTAACAGTCCTTGCAGGTCGTAGCAGGGTTTGGCAAGGGTATCGCGATCGCTCACGGGCACCGCTTTGCCATTCTCGTCTTTCAGAATAAAAAACTCAGTTTCAATCCCCAGATTGAAGGTAAATCCCATTGCTGCTGCGTCTGCCAGAACCCGCTTGAGAATGCTACGACAGCAAGCTTCAAAGGGCTTTCCCGCTAAATACAAATCGCTGGCAAACCAAACCATCTCCGGATTCCAGGGCAGAATGGCCGCGGAATTGGGGTCGGGATAGGTGGCCACTTCTTCATCACTCACATCCTGGGGCACACCATCCAGCGCGGCTCCGGTGAAGAGTTCCGAGCCTTCCATCATTTGGCCGAAGTGAGACAAGGGTACCGACTTGGCTTTGCACATGCCATGAATATCCACAAAGCTGGCCAAGGCATATTTCACGCCCTTGGCGGCCAAAGAGTCTTGCAGTGCTTGGAGTTCAGGAGTTAAGGATGCAGTCATGATGGTGTTTAAACGTAATGGTGTTTAGACGTAAGAAATTGAGTGTGGATTGTTTGGGACTATAGGACGTCTATGTGAATTAAAAACTTTTGCCACCCAGTCGCCTTTCAGCCCTCACCCCCGTCCCCTCTCCCAAGTTTGGGAGAGGGGTGCCGGAAGGTGGGGTGAGGGCGCTGCCAGGATTTTAAGCTGCGGTCGTTCATTTTGCTGGGACTAATTCACATAAAGCGTGTAGATTTAATTCGATCAGATGCTCGCCCTTACAACAACATGGGTTAGTGCATAGCGGGAGGGGGCAACTCCTCCAGGGGAGTTCCTTCGGTCAGCGCCTTCTTCAGTTGAGTGCTAAGTTCATCAATGCAAAGTTGCAAGATCTGTTCACCAAAAGCGCGATCGCCCTTACTTGGAGACCCTACCGCCCCATGCACGCTTTCGTGATTGACGGTATAGGCAAAAAAGCAACTGGCAGAGCGATCGGGCTCATCCATGGCCTTATCCATCTGCACCAGATCGGGACGTAAGGCTAGCATGACGGAGGTTTCCGCACAGTTAGCATGAAAGTTTGCGGCATCCTGGTGGTAGAACTCATGGATGCGGGGAGAAATTTCCCAGAGCGATCGCAGCGCAATGCGCAAGTCGGGGTAGGTATGACGAACGTTTTCCAACCCACAGCGCAGTGGTGCCCAGTTGGTAACATGCCCATTAAGCAACAACAGCCGACTAAAGCCAGCGCTGTAGACCCATTCAGCAATTTCTAACACAAGTGTCGCCAGCGTTTCAGGACGCAGGGAAACCGTGCCTGCCCACTTTTTGGAATGCCCCAACGAGCAGCCATAAGGTAACGCAGGCAGAACGGGAATCCCCGTTTGGGCAGAGACTCCATGGGCAACCGCGATCGCCGAAAAGGTATCCACTCCCACCGGCAAATGAAGTCCATGTTGCTCAGTCGCACCCACGGGTAAAATAACCAGATTCATGCCCTGCTCTCGCAGCGCGGTTAACTGCTCCCAGGTGAGTTCGTCCCACAATACGGGCTGATTCATCATGTCTCACTCGCTAACATTTCAACCGCATCGACTTGTCAATTGCCCTGACTTGTTTCTACTAACCGCTGTAAGGACAGGATTACGAATATCCTCAATGGATGATCGTGAATTGAATCCACCAATTTTCAGGTAGGGGCGTACAGCCGTGCCTCCTACGAGAAATACTGATGTGATTAAATGCTTATGGCTAAGAGCCACGATCGCGGTTTTCAATCCTTTAGGACAGGCCTTTTAGATAAGCGTTCAGGGCTGTGCTGTAAACACAACCCCATTGATTAACGCATCCCATTCAGTTGCATTTATGGGCAATCTATAGACTTCTGGACACGGCTTAAGAGGCTTTCACGATCGAATCGTCATAGAGCGATTCAACGTTAAGCGGCTTGTCTACAATCTTGTATTCGTACGCTGCTTTCGCCGTTAAGTCCAGGTTGCCAATCAAACTCTTCGGATTATTTTTGTCGAAAGCCATCGACTTGTTGTCTTTTAAGTCAAAGAGCTTGGCACCCAAAAGCTGCTGTTTGACTTCATCACCAGAGATGCCGAGTTTTTTGCCTGCAATGGTGAGCGCTTCGGCATCGCCCGCATTCAACAAATCAACCGCTTTGTCGATCGCCTTGAAATAAGCCTTGATGTCCGCCTGATGCGCTTTGATGAAGCTATCTTTTGCAACAATCACATCAGCAATCAAGTTGGTGTCTTTGGTTGAAAAAATGATTTCACCACCACCTTGCTTCGCTGCATTCGTCAGGTAAGGCTCATACGTCACAGCAACATCGACCTGCTTGGCTGCAAAGGCTGTAGCGGCATCAGCGGCAGCCATATCTTTTACCGAAGCATCTTTCTCCGTTAATCCTGCTTTTTTCAGGTAGGCTGCCAGCAGAATCTTTTCAAACAAAATATTCTCTCGCCCGATGGTTTTGCCTTTCGCGTCTTGCGGTGACTTGACTCCACGGCCCAAAATGCCATCGGAACCATTGGAATAATCCACCAGATAAATCATGCGAATCGATGGATCTTTAGCGGCCATTTGAACGGCATCGCCCGATGTGAACCAGGCGAGATCAATTTTGCCCGCCAGAAAAGCCGTAATTTCTTCACTTGCACTTTGAAAAAACTGATCTTGAACCGTGAGCCCCTGCTCGGAAAAGAAGTTTTTGCCAATGGCAACGTGATGTCCAGAGTAGCCTACCCAGTTGTTGGTTGCAGACACAATGGGTTGAGAAGCCGATGGGCTAGAACTTGATGGGCTAGAGCTGGATGAGGTTGTATTGGGTTGTTGAGCGCACGCAACCGTTAGAACTAAGGTGGCGATCGCCAAGCAAAACAGACGAACAATCGTAGACAATTTCAGCATGGAATTCATTCATCAACCGAGCAATAAGACAATAAAACAACGAAACAATAAAATAAGCAAACCCATTCAACAACACAGTCAGCATCGCTAAGCAGATTGAGTTTTGCTGTGCAACGCATGAATAATTTGTCGTTTTATACTGACAAACTCTGGAGACATTTTAATCTCCAAATCGCGATGTTCTGGTAGCGGAATGGGAACCTCTAGCTGAATGCGACCGGGATTAGCGGCCATCACATACACTCGCTGAGACAGGTAAATGGCTTCTTCAATATCGTGCGTAATCATTAGTACCGTGACATGCGTTTTTTCCCACAGCTCCAGCAAAAATTGCTGCATCTGCTCTTTCGTCTGAGCATCCAAAGCTCCAAACGGTTCATCCATCAACAGCACTGCTGGTTCGTTCGCCAGCGCACGCGCGATCGCTACCCGTTGCTTCATCCCACCCGATAGCTGCTTTGGATAGCTTTTCGCAAACTTCGACAACCCCACTACATCCAGGAAATAGCGCACGCGATCGCGCTGTTCTGCCTTTGGCATGTTTTGAAACTGCAAGCCAAACGCCACATTGTCCGCCACCGTGAGCCAGGGATACAGGGTATACCCTTGAAACACCATGCCGCGATCGGAACCAGGGCGGCCTGTCACCGATTTACCGTCCACTAAAATATCGCCAGCCGACGGCGAAACCAGACCGGCAATAATGTTCAGCAACGTTGATTTACCACAGCCTGAGGAACCAACCAGACAAACAAACTCTCTGGGCAAAATTTGAATGTTCACGTCTTGCAGAACAGTCAGCGTTTGCTTACCCCGGAGAGGATAAGTCTTATAGAGATTGGTTACCTGGAGTTTTGCCACAGCTTCTTGGGACAATTCACTAGAGTGATTAAGGTCAAAGACTTGCCCTAGCATGAGTTGAGGAGAAAGGTGGATACGCAAAATAAAATTATTTCAAGGTATAATTAACAGAGTCGATCTGCGTTTTGATGGAAAAGGAACCCACTAGAAAAAGCAGCAGCTAAAAACCCGGAAGAGAAGCAGCGATCGCCACAGAACTCTCCCGGGTTTTTGTCCCGCCGTGTAATCCATCAAAAGCCTTGAAGACAAGACTTTCAACAAACCGACCTCTCTCGGACCAGTCGCGATTCAAACGAATCAGCCGGAACCCTAGAGGTCTTAATTCATCAATACTTATTCATTTCTCCAGGACGTGATTCCCAGAATAGTGCTAGTTATAACGGCTTCATGGGCACAAAATTGTATCAAAAGAGACAAAAACGAGCTGATCCTATTGGTCAGGGTCAGGCAAAATGGCACCAATCAACGTTAACGGTGACCTTATCCTACAGAATTTCCGTCGCGCTTCTCACTTATCACTTTAGCCACAAACAGGACAGACCAAATGACTCAACGACCTTTGAAAACTGTTGATTGCGTTCCATCAGCGCTATGTGCCATCCGGAAGATAGGATAACCTGTTCGGTGTGAGGTGCTGCTTTCATCATGCGATCGCTTGTAAAGGGTCGGGTGGCGATGTCTGATTTACCAACCACGACCAGCGTTGGAATAGAGATGGTGGGTTGACTGCGAAGAGCATTTTGAACAACATCAATTTTCTTAAATTGACGTTGCGACCGAAGCATTCGTTACTCGTTGGGATCGATTGAATCCTTTTAAGTATTCAAACCAAAGCAGGCTGATGCCACTGCCAACCAAACAAATCATGATGTCGATCGGATGTAAAAACGAGAAGCTAAACAATTGACGCAAGAAGGGTACGTAAAGCACGATCGCCAGAAAAAAGAGTCCACCACCCATCACCCAGCGCAGGGCAGTATTAGGGGATTGTAAGATTTTGAGGCTGAGACGAGCGGTGGAGCTTTCGCTTAAAATCAGTCCTAAGTTTGCCAGAATCAACGTGGTAAACGTGAGCGCACGGGCATCGAGTTCGCCTTGTCCGCGATAGAGTGCGATGACAAAGATGGCAAGAATAATTGCCAGGATGCCACTTCCTTGCAACACGGATAAGCCCACTGTTTTTCTGCCAAATAGGGGTTCTTTGGGATTGCGAGGTGGGCGCTGCATGACTGTTGCCTCAGCGGGTTCGGCTTCTAACACGATCGAACAGGCGGGATCAATAATTAAATGGAGAAAGGCCACGTGAATCGGCAGTAGGACTAATGGTAATTTAAATAGCACTGGAATTAACGAAATCCCCGCGATCGGAATGTGAATCGCCAGCAGGTAAGACATCGCTTTGCGGAGATTATCAAAAATGCGTCGTCCCAATTTGACCGCCTGCACGATCGACGAAAAATCATCATCCAGGAGCACTAGCGCTGCCGATTCGCGGGCCACATCCGTACCTCGCTGCCCCATGGCAATCCCAATTTGAGCCGCTTTGAGTGCCGGTGCATCATTCACTCCATCGCCCGTCATCGCGACGACTTCACCCTTCGCTTTCAATGCATTCACCAAGCGCAATTTTTGTTCGGGCACCGCACGCGCAAAGATGTTGGTACTTTGAATGCGCTCCTGGAGTTCAATGTCACTCATGTGATCCAGTTCCGCTCCAGTCATGATGGCTCCCATTTGCAGCAAGCCAATCTGACGTGCAATTGCTTGCGCCGTGCCGGGATAATCACCTGTAATCATCACCACTCGAATCCCAGCGGTATAGCATTCTTGCACAGCAGCCGCCACAGTCGGACGTACTGGATCAGACAACCCCACCAACCCAAGAAATTGAAACGGAAAGTCATGCTGTTGGTCGGGTAAATGCGATGGATTGACCGATGGATGCGGTGGTAAAAAGGGCGGTGGTGCATCGAGCAGCGATGCTTTGGCAACACCTAACACCCGCAAGCCCTGCGCGGCCATGTCACTCACCTGGGATGCTAATGTTTGCTGCTGCAGGGGGGTGAAATGACAGAGATCGGCGATCGCTTCCGGTGCACCTTTAGCAGCAATCTCATACTGCGTACCATCCGCTGATTGCCAGACGTGAGACATTGCCAGTAAATCCGGTGACAATGGATATTCTCGCAATAGTTGCCAATCGTTGTGCAAATGTTCGGTAGCCGCGAGATAGCGATCGCCCAATTGCTTAAAGGCTTTTTCCATCGGGTCAAAGGGATCACGCTGACTCGCCAGAATGCAGAACTCGACTAAGGGATGCACCGTTTCGGGGAGTGGCTCGCGTGTGTGCAGGCTCAAATCATAGGAGTAGGGCTTTTCTGCCTGGTTAGCAGTATATTCATACGCGCATAGCTGCTGCACCGCCATTTGATTCAGGGTTAATGTCCCCGTTTTATCCACACACAGAACGGTAGCGGCACCAACGGTTTCAACGGCAGCGGCACGACGCGCTAAAACGTGATTCTGAGAAATGCGCCACGCACCCAACGCCAAAAAGATCGTCACAACAACGGGAAATTCGTTGGGCAAGATGGCCATCGCCAGCGTAATGCCTGCCAGAATGCCTTTGAGCCAATCGCCGCGTGTGAGTCCATAGACCACCACGATCGCCACACACAGCGCTAAGGCAATGCCAAACAAGCGGCTCACCAGACGATTCATTTCCCGTTGCAACGGCGTCAGTTCTGACTTCACAGTTTGTAAGGCGTGACCAATCTTGCCCATTTCTGTCTGCGCGCCGATCGCCCGTACTTGAGCCACGCCCTGCCCCTGCACCACCAGCGTCCCGGAATACACAAACGGCAAATCATCGCCACCCGGACGTGCCATTTTTACGCTGTCCCCAGCCGCAAGGTTGTTGAGCGTAGTCGAAGCAACTTTACGAACCGGGAGTGATTCTCCAGTTAATAATGATTCATCGGTGGAAAGATTGGAGCAAGCCAGCACGATCGCATCCGCAGGCACGCGATCGCCTTCTGCCAGCACGACAATATCGCCCCGCACGACCTCTCGCCCCGCAATCCGTCTGCGTTGCCCATCACGCACCACTAACGCACGCGGGCTGGACAGATCGCGCAAGGCTTCCAGAGCATGTTCAGTCTTGCCTTCCTGATAAAGGCCAATGCCCATGATAAAAAAGACAAAACCCAGCAAAATCAGGGCTTCCTGTAAATCGCCTAAAATCCAATAGATGACACCACCACCCACCAGCAAAAGAAAGATGGGATCTTGAATGATGTCCCACGCGATCGCCAACAAACTGCGCGATTGACCTGAGGGTAGTTCATTGTAGCCGTCGCGTTTGAGCCGCGCGATCGCCTCTGACTCAGATAAGCCAGCTACAGTATTGCCATCGACTGGAGCAATCATAATCTTATTTTTTGCCGAATTTAAAAAAGTTCGATTGAACGCTTAGAAAACGAAGCGATCCGACTTAATGGTAGAGACTAAATGTGAGGAAGTTGGGGGGACAGACAGCAGAATTTAGGGGTTCACGTGATCGGCTCTACGGGCGAAGCAGGCGTCAATGCAGGCGTCAATAATGATGCGGTGATTGCTTCAAGCAGGGTGATTGCTTTAAGCCAAAGTGTAACAAGACGCTTTTGAGCGATACTAACGACAGTAGGCACAGTCGTAATCTCAAGTGTGTGGAGGCAGAGGATGAGTGAGCCATGGCTCCGTTCTGAACGGAGTATTTTGAGCTGGATGAGCTATCGCAGCATCCTCAGCATTGGCAGCACAGGCAGCATTTTGAGCGTTGGCAGTGCCGGGAGTATCCTCAGCGTTGGCAGTACGGGCAGCATTTTGAGCGTTGGCAGTGCTGCCAGTGTGCTGAGTGTATTGAGCGTAGGCGGTGTGTTATCAGTTTTGAGTGCTGGGAGTGTGTTGAGCGTGCTGCAATTGGCGGCGGGATGGTGGCAAACCAGCAGATGATGGTTTCTGCAATAGTAAGGCTGAAGCAGAGAAAACCTAAGAGGCTAGCAGTCTGAAGCCCTTACTGAGTAGAAATTACAGATTAGGAATTATAGGCGATCAAGGCTTAGATCCCTGAAATGCTTGTCTACCATGCCTTACAGGTTTTATCCTCTATTAGCAGTCTAGTGCATACTCGCCTACAAAGGCGCGATGAAACTTGTCGAAGATGCGATCGCCTTCGCCGACGGGAATTTTGACACCCGTATTGCTGATACAACGTATTAGCTTTTCAACTGTGGCTTGAGCCGACACCTTCATGATCGGATTGCCGCATGGGAATTTGAATCATAAATTCAGTGCCAGACCCAGGACTAGAGCTACACTTCAATCTACCGCGATGTTTTTCGGTGATGATTTGAAAACTAATGGACATCCCCATGCCGGTGCCTTTACCAGCCGGTTTAGTGGTAAAGAATGGGTCGAAAAGGCGTTGCTGAATCGCTGCTGGCATCCCTGGTCCATTGTCAGCGATCGCGATTTCGATCCAGTCATCCTGCAGCACTGACGTCCGAATCGTAATCTGATTGGGCTGGGCTTCAATCTCCTGATAGGTGCGGTTGGCGTTGCTTTCCTCTAGCGCGTCGATCGCGTTGGCCAAAATATTCATCAACACCTGGTTTAACGGTCCGGGGTAGCATTCGACCGGTGGCAGGTGACCGTAGTCCTTTATTAGGCGAATCTCTGGACGATCGGAACGCGCTTTGAGGCGATGTTGCAAGATCAGCAGGGTGCTATCAATGCCTTCGTGGATATTCACGGCTTTGAACTCGGCTTCGTCCATGCGCGAGAAATTGCGCAGCGAGAGCACAATCTGGCGAATGCGATCGGTGCCAATTTTCATGGAATCGAGCGTTTTGATCAAGTCCTCTTGCAGGAAGTCCAGATCGACCGCTTCGGCTTCAGCTTTAATAGCGGCTACCGGGTTCGGATAGTACTGCTCATAAAGTTGAATCAGGTTGAGCAAATCTTGAGAGTATTCCCGCACATGGGTCAGGTTGCCATAGATGAAGTTGACCGGATTGTTGATTTCGTGGGCAACGCCTGCCACCAATTGTCCCAGACTCGACATTTTCTCTGCCTGTACCAGTTGTGTCTGCGTCCGCTGCAACTCGCTCAGAGTCCGTTCCACAGCTTCTCGTGCTTCCGTAATGGCCGCAATTTGGGGCAGACTGGTCCAGCAAGCGATCGCGACCCCCACAAACGCAACCGTCATCAGCAAAATACTAAATAGTGCCATGTGGCTACCCATGCTGTGGCGTTCCAGTCCGGCTCGCACCAACCAGCCCGCGCTGACTGCACCACACACCAAGAGGATGAGGATCGTTACTTGTAGGGCAATCCAATCGGCTTTGGACGTGCGAACGGGCTTGTGCTCTCGTTGTAGCCACCAGGTCAGTTGGAGCGGGGCCAACCGCAGACGTGGTAGCCATACACCTGTTAGCCCAACGGCGAATGGCAGCAGTAAGCCCAGCAATAAATCCAGCCATCCCCAGGCCAATCCACCCACAACCAAAACAACCGCCTCAATGCCAAAGAACCCGAGTGATAGCCAGGACCACCGCGTTTCTGGTCGTTTGCGGCGGACCCATAACCCCCAGTGAATTGCCATCATCGACGTGAGGTAGCCTGTACCCGTAACCATCACCACATGGTCAACGTCACCCCACAATAGACAAAGCAGACTCAGCAGAAATGTGAACAGCAAGCTGGGTACCAGCACCCCCTGACGTGAAGCGGCCGTAAAAATGGGCGGCAGATACTCATCTTTGGCTAATTGATACAAAATGCGGGGGCAGTTAGAAACCGCGGTGGCAGAACTCAGGAGACAACCAGACGTAATCAAAAAGGTAACGAGGGCTGGCGCTAACGTCCCCCAAAAGGGCTGGGCGGCGGCCACCAAATTGAGGTAAGCACTGTCCTCTAAGCCCGGTGCGGTCGCCAACCGCATGACTACCCAAGACCCAGCAAAATAAACAATGGGAATGAAACCCGCTGTCACGCTAAGGCAACGGAGCGTTACGGTTGGTTGACGGCTCTCGGCAACAAACGAAGAGGCGGTTTCGCAGCCATACACGGCATACACAGCAATAAAGAACCATTTCAGCCAATCGATCGCGGCAATACCCGACCAGGTATCCGGCAGCAAACCAGGACTCGTCGGGGCAACGCTGAGCCAGCCCATGCCTTGCAAGCAGAAGGTCACGAGAAACCCGATCGCGGGAAACACAAAGAAGGTATGCAAAATACCCAACGTCCGTGTTCCGCTAAACGCCACAATGAAGGGCAGCAGCGTAAAGCTGATGCGCAGCAGCATACTTGGACACGTAATGCCTAATGGTTCTAAGTTTGCCTTGATTAAATCAGTCAAGATAATGGCATTCATGGGCGGTACCGAAACCCAGCCCAACAGGTAGCCGATCGCGCCATAACGAGCAACAGATGGAAAGCGCTGGAGCAGGCGAGTCATGTAGTTAGGCGTACCGCCAGCGACATCTGGGAAATGCATTCCCAGGCGTTTGACTTGCAGGTTGAGCAAAACGCCGACGATCGTGCCAGGGAGCCAAACCCAAAGGGCTTGAGTGCCTAAAGCTGCGTGCATGGCAGGCGCAGTCCCTAACCACAACAGCAACCCGCTAAAACCAAAGCCCCACGTTTCGAGCGACGTTAAACTGCGGGGCAATGAAACAACCGGACCTGATAACTGTTTCATGCGTGTCTAGAGAAAGCGAGTGTCTCTCTCAAAGATTCCCTCAGACCCAGTTTGATCATCATGATTGAGCAAGCTTGGCTGTCCTTCAT
>JAJPKC010000043.1 GCA_021323955.1 Oscillatoriales cyanobacterium Centralia_MAG_596
ACCGCCTGCCGACGTATCTGCGATCGAATCGCCTGATCACCATCCCATCGATCAGCGTTATGAACTATAATTCCTAAATTGCATATTCTTGGTCGATTTATGGGAGATTAGCACTTGCCTGGATGAAGCGCATTCAAAAAGCAAGCTTGATCAGGATTGGTGTTAATCGCCAGATTGACCATGACTCTGCTGTTGCTCCTTCGCTTGCATGACTGCAATGGGCGTTTCCACTCAAATTGATGGCAGGGTCACCAATTCGGCACAGAGCCGACCGCGAACGAACCGAGAAGTCTTGATGGCGTTTCGGCTGGTGTTGGTGCTGCTGGTGCTGGCGCTGCTGTCGAACTTTTTTGTGGTGGTAAATGCAGGACAGCGAGGCATCTTGATGCAGTTTGGGCGTGTGCAGCCTGATGTGTTAGATGAAGGGCTTCATTTCATTGTGCCGATCGTCAATACGGTGCAACTGCTCAGCGTGCGGGTGCAGAATAAGGAGATTTCAGCGGAAGCGTCGTCCAAGGATTTGCAGGATGTTTACACGGATGTGGCACTCAATTGGCACATTTTACCAGCGGAAGCCCCGCTGATTTTTCAGCAGATTGGGGATGAGGCGGCGATCGTCAAACGGATTATCGATCCCGCCGTGGAAGAAGTGCTGAAGGCTGTGATGGCGCTCTATACCGCAGAAGAAATCATCACTCGGCGAGGGGAAGTCAAGGCGGCCGTTGATGATTTACTCAAAGCACGGTTGATCCACTACCACATTGTTGTGGATGATCTTTCGCTAGTGCATGTTCACTTTTCCGATCGCTTCAGTGATGCGGTAGAAGCCAAACAAGTGGCCGAGCAGGAGGCAAAACGGGCGGGCTTCATGGTGTTAAAAGCCCAGCGCGAAGCGGAAGTGAAAGTCAATCTGGCGCGGGGTGAAGCCGAGGCACAGCGGTTAATCCGCGAAACGTTATCGCCCGAATTCATCCGCAAGCAAGCTGTTGAACGATGGGATGGCAAACTGCCGCTGATTGTGGGCGATCGTGGCTCTCAGCTATTAGAGCTGGAATTGAATGACTTTGTGAAAGCGAAACAGCCGTAGTTGTGACAGTCCAAACAGCGTTTTGTAAGCTTGGATACTGCAGCAAAATGATTGATTTAAAGGCTCATAAATGGGTGGGGATTTGATACGAATTTTCGCCTAAAAATCCACATAGGCAGGTGGGCTTTTGGCCTACTTTGTGATGATCTAAGCAGGCAAGATCGAAATTTGTCAGGAAATGTTCAACCCGTTTAAAGGAACAAAAAGCGATGCGCTTATGGGTATTCTCTGCCATGTTTTCAAGCTTCTCGGCGGCGTAAATGTCGATGAATAAATCGGTTATGGCTTTTATGCTCAAAGGCACAGCACCGCTTTTTTCCCTATATTCAAGGGTTAATCATTAAAATCTATCAAATCAATCAGTAAGACTATTTGCTTCTATGCGTGGGGGCCAATAGATTGTAAACATGCTTTTGGCATGGATCCTTGTTAAAGCAAACCGAATGAGTTCGATTGGGGATTAACACCCAGTTGAAAATTTACAGAAGGGGAGCTTCTTAAATGACGGCTGATTTTTCAATTAATGAGCCTTTAATTCGTCAGAGTGTGCATGGCTTAAAGAAAGAGTGTCTTTCTTATGGCGAAGTATTGGCGCAGTCGGTTTCAGTCATTGCGCCGACAACGGTTCCGGCTGCCGTGCTGAGTTTTGCCTATGGTGCAGCAGGCACAGGAACCTGGTTGAGCTTTTTGCTCGCGATGATTGGGTTGTTGTTTGTCGGCATTAATGTGAACCAATTTGCCCGTCGATCGGCCTCTCCCGGTTCGCTCTACTCCTACATTGTCAAGGGATTGGGGCCAACGGCGGGCATCCTCTGCGCTCTGGGTCTGATGTTGGCGTATCTGTTTACGGGGATGTCAACGCTGTGTGGCTTTGCCATTTTTGGTCAAACCATGCTGAGTCATGTGGGGATTCACACCCATATTTTGACGCTCTTCGCGTTGGGGGTAGGACTCGCCTGGTATGTCGCGGTTAAAGACATTCAGCTTTCGGCCAAAATGATGCTGCTCCTCGAAGGGGTTTCGATCGCCCTCATTTTGATGCTAGGGGCCATCATTCTGGCGCACAAAGGGTTTGCGATCGATGTTTCCCAACTGACGCTACAGGGTGCAACTCCCGGTGGCATCACGATGGGCATTGTGCTGGCGGTGTTTGGCTTTTCAGGCTTTGAAAGTGCGACGACATTGGGTGATGAAGCGCAGCAGCCACTGAAAACGATTCCGAAAGCCGTGAAGCAAAGCACCCTTTGGGCGGGGTTGTTCTTCATCGTCATGACCTACATTGAGGTGCTGGGGTTTAGCGGCGCTTCGGCAGATCTGGCTCATACGGAAGCACCCTTAGACTTCCTGGCGCATCAAGCCGGGGTTGATTTTCTGGGCTTTTTAATCAGCTTGGGTGCCTTAGCGAGCTTTTTCGTCTGCACATTGGGCTGCATCAATCCAGCCGCACGGGTCTTATTTCTGCTGGCGCGTCATGGCTTGTTTCATCGATCGCTGGGAAATACCCATGCCGACACCTTAACGCCTCACACGGCGATCGGGGTCGTAGCTCTGATCACGTTTTTGGTGCCCGCGGCGGTGCAATTGTTTGGGGTTTCCACCTTTGCCAGCCAGGGCTACTTTGGCACGATCTGCACGCTTGGGTTTCTGCTGGTGTATGTATTGGTGTCGATCGCGGCTCCAGTCTATCTCTATCGCCTGAAAGCATTGCGTCCATTGGATGTGGTGTTCTCGCTGTTGGCAATTGGGTTTATGGCGTTACCGATTCTGGGCACGATCGGCATTCCGGGTAGCACCCTCTTTCCCGTTCCCGACGCGCCCGTTAACACGTTTCCCTACTTGTTCCTGCTGTATCTGGCGGCGGGCTGCGGCTGGTTCTTCTACCAACGGGTGCGATCGCCCAGAATGGCACGTCGAATGCAACAAGCAGTGGAAGAAATCCACGTCCGCTACAGCGATACGAACTATCCCCATCGTCTTTAGTGATGGATTTCTGGTTTGGCAATCGCAGAAACCATTGATGGACAACGACTGATCATCCACGACGCACCGTAAAATTCACACAATCAATGGATATGAACGAGCTTCTCACCGCGATTTCCACCGGATTGACGGCCTTCACGGCCACCAACCTGGATGACATTGTGATCCTGATGCTGTTTTTCTCACAGATCAACCATCGCCTGCAAAAGCGGCAGATTGTCATGGGGCAGTATCTTGGCTTTGGCGCGTTAGTTCTGATCAGCTTACCGGGGTTCTTTAGCACGGTGCTGTTTCCCCGCCCGTGGATTGGGCTATTGGGGCTGGTGCCGATCGCGATCGGCCTCATGCGCCTGCTCAACGCCGATACCGATGATGCCGAAGCGAACACCACGATGGAACCTGATGGAACCCACTGGTGGAAAGGCGTACTGTCACCCCAAACTTACAGTGTAGCAGCGATCACATTTGCCAATGGCGGCGACAATATTGGCATTTATGTGCCCCTGTTTGCCAGCACCACCGGGTCACGTTTGCTGGTGATTCTGACCGTGTTCTTTTCGATGGTGGGCGTGTGGTGCTACACCGCCTATCGCCTGGCGGCCGTACCCGCGATCGCCACCTCACTCACGCGCTATGGTAATCAGCTTGTGCCCTTTGTGCTCATTGGCTTAGGCGTGCTGATCCTCATTGATAGCCACACGCTAGAAGATCGAGGCTTGGCCGTGCTGACGCTGGTTCTGAGCGGTATGGTTTTGCTGCATTTAATCCGAACGATGGGGCAGGCTCCAGCGATGCTACCCTCGGACGTTGAGAAATCCTGAAGCGACTCTGCCTCCCACGATGAATTGGGTTGCCTCAGTGGGCGTTGGCATCCAATTCACACACTTCGGTTCACATACTTTATTAATTCAAGGAGAACAATCATGATCATTCGAAGCCTTTTAGTGGTGCTGGTGATGTTGGTTAACCTGGTGCTGATGCAACCAGTTTGGGCTGATCCGCCCAAGTTGACGGCAACGACTGAATATACAGAAGTGACAGAAGCGATCAACCATCTGTTGCAAGCAAAAGCATCGCCAGAGGAATCAAAATTACCAATCGACGTGATTGAACGGCAGTTGGGTGATCTAAAATTGCAGAAGTATATTCTGGAAAGCGCGACTGATTGGGCGCAGTGTCGTAATGCCACGGGCAAGA
>JAJPKC010000276.1 GCA_021323955.1 Oscillatoriales cyanobacterium Centralia_MAG_596
CCAGGTTGTTATTAAACTCTAGCTGCGCACCACCATTTGCAAAGCGACCGGGCGTTCCGCCAGCATCGGGCTGTCCGTAGCGGGTGAGTTTTTGAAATGCCAGCGGCGCATAGGTTTCCACCTGACTGGCAAACATACTCTCGCTGGGCAGATTTCCTTTCGCCGGGGCTAGACCGGGTGATACTTGCAGACGATAACGGGTTGCTTTAGCGAGGTCTTGCTGTGGCGTGATGGTGTAGATCCAGTCGCGGGCCGATGGATCGAACTGTTCTGCGGGCGATTTGTCGTCGGGATCGCGATCGGGCGATCGTTCCTCGCTCTTCTCCAGTGCCACAGTGACCCCAACGCTGTTTTTGTCATTGCCCGGAATCAACTGCACGTGATCCTTCAGCGACGCCGGATCTAGCTCAACATTGGACGTGAACTTGAGTACAGGTTTGATATCCAGAGGCTTTGGGGCGTCTCCGTCCGGTGTCCCCGCCGCAGGCGTACCCGGCAGATCGGTCAGTTTGATGGGTTCAGTGTTAAACGTCCAGGAAAAGTCCTGATCGAGTCGATGCTGTTTTAGATCAGCCAATCCGGCCTTGAGTGTGACCTGAACACGGGTTGCTTTGGGAATTGCCTGATCGCCCTGAAAGCCAACCATTCGCGGCGTCAGGAAGCGAAACTGACCGGGCAGCGGGGGCACCAGTTCAAACTTCTTGAGCAGATCCTGCGGCTCGCTGCGCTCTAAATTTTCTAACGGAATCAGCGGTTCCTTAAACCGAATGCGGATCTGGGCGGTAGTGGCGGCCTCGCCCGTGGGGCTAATCTGGTCAATCCAGTCCGGCAGTTTGGGCGTTGGGATGGCAGCAACCGAGGGCTGTGGATTGAGGTTAGGGGCAATGTTGGCAATGCTACAGCCTTTAATCGTAAATGTGACAACCAGTGCCAGTAAGACAAACCAGAATTTAACTGTGCGATCGCCGATCCTCATCATCCTTCTCCCCACCATAAATCTGCCGCCGCGGACAACTTGCCCGACTATCACCATTCCTACCTGCGGGGGACGCAAAATTCCCGGTATCAGCTATAAATCTTTACCTGGTGTAGTTAAAAAGAGGTGCTGACGTGATGGTTTATACCGACAAAAATGATTGTTCGTAGTGGTGCTCTGTTTGCAAAATCACCACCGCTTTCAGCGTTGAGACAGTTGCCTTCGCAGATATATCACCAAAACAAAAGACGATCACCTGAACCTTTCTTGACGATTACCTGTCTTAGAGTACAGGCCCAATACGGAACTTTTTTCTTACACTGAAAGTCTCTAAATCTAGTTGTAAGAAAGAGGTTAGGACTATGCTGCGTTTCGCTATACCTCTCATTGCTGTCACGGCGGCGCTTACACCGATTGCAGCCTTAGCGAATGGATTTCCCAATCGGAGTGGCTACGATCAGCAAGACCGTTACGACGGTGTTAGGCCGATTCGCTACGAAGTGGTTGATCGCCGCTGGCAATGGCGGCAGAACGATGATCCAAACCGTTATCTCCGCGAGCGTGACCTCCGTAATCGGGACGATCAATCGAATGGCGATCCAAACCGCTATCTCCGCGAGCGTGACCTCCGCAACCGGGACGATCGCGACCGGGACGATCGCAATCGGGACGAATGGAATAACCGATGGAACAACCGATGGAACAGCCAGCGCAACTGGAACCGCGACCGCGACCGCGACCGGGATCGAGATCGGGATCGGGATCGTGACCGTGATCGCGACTGGAACCGCGATCAGAACTGGAACCGCGATCGCCAGCGCGGCGTGATCATCGTGCCACGCTTCTTTTTCTAGGGATTATCGATCGATTCAGGTGCAATTCTCTGCGTTGCCAGATGGCATTGCCCTGCCCCAACAGTCTCTTAACTGTGCAGGTGACGCAGTTCGCGATCCTCAAGCGGGTTCGCGGCATGGTTGATTGTTTTTGGGCAACAATACTGGCATCGCCAGCGGTTCAAAACGGCCAGCCTGTAACCGTCTTAAGCTGGCAGTGAACCTTAAATCGCACAATTGAGTCTAACGTACACAGCAGTCAGGCATGACAACATCAGGCAGAAGGCTCACCCAATCCAGCATTGGGGCTGCAAGTTCCGTCCTGAGCTTTCTGAGCAGAGTTACGTTCTAGAAACTGAGGCCACTACCATGTTGAGCTATGTTCTATTCCCTCTCATTGGCATTGCGGTTGCACTAACGCCGCTGGTCGCAATGGCTGGCGCAAGCTATGCACGGGCCATCAACGAACAGGATCGCCGAATCAATCATCTGGAAGACCGTTTGCTGTCTGGGGTAGACTCTCAATCCTGATGACGAATCTGATGAGAAAGCGCCTGGGCCAGATTCAGCTTACGGTTTGGGTGGTGCCAGAGGAGGACAGGTCTTATACCCCGGTGATTTTTGATCAAAATTGCACTGGTAGATGGTGCTTTCCTGCCAACTCAGGGGGATCTCAAGCAGATCGCGCGTGCCTGTCAGACCCTGCCCAATAAAGAGCAGTACAGCGATGCAGTTAAGTACAATGTGGGCCGTTCGCCAGCGGTTCGATCGATCCTGATAAATATCGTGGACGATCGCCAGCGCAAACACCATGAGCAGCGCGGCCACCAGCCCGAAATAAAAGTGCGATACAAACCATTCCTCATCGCGGCGGTAAATGCCATCTTGAAAACCCAGCACGACCAGCCCAATCCCCGTTAATGTGGCAAAGATCGCTCGCCAGTGCTTTTCTTGAGCCCGATACAGCAAGGCAAGCGACGCGATCGTGGCAATGTACAGCAGCACAATCACAATGACTTTGAAGGGATTCTTGGCAAACACCTGATCAGTGAGGATCTTGTCGAAAATTGAACGTGTAATGCCGAGCAGAAAAATACCCACTACCGCGCCCGTGAGCCAGCGACCAAGCTGAAGGTGTTCCTGTCCAACTACCGGGGGAATGCGACTTTTGTTGGCAGCCTGGATATCAAGGCGACGCTGGCGAGTCAACCAGGCCGCTCTGACCACGATGCCAATGAGGGGAAACACGACTGTTACCGCGATCGCTGGATGCAGCAGTAAGATGACGTCCTTTGAATTCAAATCCATAGTATGTCTCTCGCTCAGCGGACGAAGGATAGGCAATTAACAATGAGAAAATTTAGCGCTGGTAGTAGATTAGCAGGTGTTACCAGCGCTGACTCCAGTTTGCAAAACTTTGCGCGACAACGGTGGCGGCTTCAGCAAAACACCCAGATAGGGCCAGCCTTGAGCATCGAGCGGTTGTCTGCGTGCTCTGCTTCACATAGGCGTTGCCATATGCCGTTCTCTGAATCGGGACATAGCACTGCTACGTCCCGACCAAACCTTACCCGCGCAGTTGCAATCTACACTGTCAACACCCAGGCCTTCCGCGTGTCAGCGCTGACAAATGACGCCGGTACAACCATCAGATCAACGCCCAAAGACTTAAAGACAGAGCGAATGTAGGTAGCGTGGGAGGCTTCTGTGGCCCCAATGGTTGCTCCGGCTGTGATTAATGCAGGGGTCGTGAGTTTGGCAATTTCTCTCCCGTAAGCGATCGCCGCATCCGTCTCCAGCGCCAACGCTAGTTTGGCAATGTTTACGTCGGAGTCGATGCCCCCTTCCTTCGCGTTCAGGTAAGCCGATAGGTCATACTGTTTTTCGGCGGCCACTGGAGTACCGCCCAATTTCTTGATCACGGCAGCCAGCGTATCGCGGTGATGCTTGTGGTCTGCCTGGTTTGCCAGAGCAACGCCCAGCACGGCTTTACCGATGTCAGTATTGGTTAATTTACCAGCCGCAAAATTGTAAGCCCAGATTGCCTGGTGCTCATAATACAGGGCACCATTCAGCACCTTGGCATCACTAACAGGGTTGGTCGATGCGGCGGCCACACGACTGGCGATCGCAGGTAGCCCGATCGCGCCCACTGCACCTGCAATGGCTCCCGTTTTGAGCATATTTCGGCGCGACCAGCGCTGAGAACGACGGGACGTTGCGCCAGACAGCACGTTTCTCTCGTTATCCATGTCGATGTGTTCTCCTAAGAAATTTACGGAATTGACGTACAGACGCGTTGCAATAAAGCACCCTGCGGTACTCCTACAAACAACCTGATCAGGTAAAAGAGTTGTTCAGGCCATAATCCGGGGATCACGCCAGATCAGTTGTGGCTGAGCCAAACGGTATACCATCCGCCTGGTCAAGAACATGCCGCGCGCGTCGCCTGTCTTGAGCCAGATTGATTAACCAGCCAGCACTGAATCTAGAGAGAAATACGTAATTCTTTTAGAGTTGGATCTGTCTGGACGCAACAATACTGCTCCAGTAGTCCCACATTACCCGGACGTGGTTGACCCCTGATCGGTCACTTTGGGCGATTTCCACGCATTTCCGCCATTACGGCTAACGAACAATCAACCGTTCACCCTGGTTTGACAGAAGCGGTGTAAATGCTACACGCCCGCTGCACAGACCTTTTTGAGCATTACCACCCGTTTGAAGACCAGTACCAGGGCTGCTGCAAAATCCCCCGTCGCAACCCCTTTGAGGTACAGCCAGAGCATTTGAGCGCACCCTAGTTTATGCCACGAATAAGCACAGGCTCATGCTGAAGCGGCTTGCAGCGTCTTCTTGAGATCGCAAATGGGTTCTATAAAGAGCCAAGCCGATCTGCTCAGAGCGTTGTTGTCCCGATCGATGCTGATGATCCATCGCTCTGATAATAGGGACAGATCATCGGTTAGAACTCGCGCATTCTAGCCATTCTCGCAATCACCCTTGAGGCCATCAGTACCGAGGAAAATTCATTCATCACTGGGTTATCTAACGCCGGATGAATGTGAACGAAAATGGAATGAACAACCAAAGAAAAATCATGATACAAAGGAAGAACTTTCTTAAAGTCTTTCACCTACGGCCCGAATCGAGGGGATCGCGGCCAGTATTATTCGATCAGTATAGAATCTGTGACGAATAATTCCTGTCCCTTCTCGTCGAAAAAGATCACTTTCACGATGAGTGAAACGATGCAATCTTGTCTCAAATAATTTAGTAATTATTCAACCTGTTTTTTCTATCCTCCCATTTTCTATCCTCCCATTTTCTATCCTCCCAATTATTTGATCTTAATACTAATCATCCATGCTGATGACTCAGCCCCCCAAAGCAGGACAGGTATTTTCAGCGCAATTCTCTATGAGATCGCACAGAACGATCGCCTGAAATAGCGAGGGTTTCAGCCACCTGGGTTTTATGCAGCTTGATAAGCGATAGTACCTGGTCTTCTGCTGTCGATTGTCCTGGCTTGACTTGAGCGATCGCACAAGCGCTTCTCATATTTAGTCGCACCACGCACAGGCGCTGCTCATACTTGATCGCAACGATAGTACGAAGGTAACAAAATGAACCGATCGCGCGTTAAAGCCTGGGTTTTAACCATTAGTAGCTGGAGTGCATTGTTTGGCGCTCAACCGATCGCGGCTCAAGTTGTGCCCGATGCAACGCTGCCTGTGGGAGAGCGATCGCAGGTGTCTGGCTTTCCCGCAATTCAAATTGACGGTGGAGCACGACGGGGTGGCAACCTGTTCCACAGCTTCAGCCAATTTTCCATTCCCACGGGCGGTTCTGCCTATTTCAACAATGCGGCGGATGTGCAAACTATCTTCAGTCGCGTCACGGGTCAGTCAATTTCTAATATTGATGGCGTGATTCGAGCAAATGGGACGGCCAATCTGTTTTTGCTCAACCCCAACGGCATTCTGTTTGGGCCCAATGCCTCACTCAACATCGGTGGTTCCTTTGTGGCGACGACTGCCAACAGCATTAACTTTGCCGATAATTTTCAGTACAGCGCCACTAATCCTCAGACGACACCCCTATTGACGGTTAGCGTACCAACTGGCTTGCAGCTAGGAGCGAATCCGGGACCGATTTCAGTGCAGGGGAATGGATATGATTTATCCGTTTCAGCCCCGATCTTTTCACCTCTGATCAGAGGCAATAGTACAGCAGGGTTGCGGGTGCCAGTTGGTCAAACCCTTACTTTGATTGGTGGAGATGTAGACATTGCTGGAGCCACGTTGACGGCAGAGCAAGGACGTATCGAGTTGGGCAGCGTGCGCAATGGGCAAATAAGCCTCAGTGCTACAAACTCTGGTTTTGCA
>JAJPKC010000572.1 GCA_021323955.1 Oscillatoriales cyanobacterium Centralia_MAG_596
ACCTCATGGGCAACTTTAGCCGCGATCTGGTGACGCTGGGCGCGCTGAGCAAAAACCCAGCCGTGGCTGATCTGACGAAGAGTATCTATCTGGTACTCCCCGATCTCGCCCGACTGGATCTCAAAAATCAGGCGGTGTATGGCCAGCTTCCCGGCATTGACGTGCTACTGGAAAATGCTGGCTATGGACTGCTCTACATTGTGGTGCTGCTGGCGATCGCGATCCTCATCTTTTCACTCCGCGAATTTTGACCCGATCGCGGATATCCCTTGTGTTTTTTTCGGGAAGTTGGAGTTGAATGTGGCGAAACCAAACACGAGAGGGATCTCGTTGAGTGTCGCTTTGTTCAACACCAACCGACAAAGCACTAGAGTTCTGGACGTTTTATCCGCCAGCTAAAAAGATTGATTCAGCTCGCCAGTTTGCTCCAGGCGACGTAGGGCAGACGTGATGCGGTTGCTTTCACTTGCTCTGCTTGTGCCACGAGTTGTCCACAGGCATCCCAGGTGCCGCTGAGCATCATTTGGCGAACCCCTTCCCCCAGCGTGACGGGAATCGACGTGTCGCCATACTCAACCGTCAAGGTTTCGAGGTTAATCGTGACAGGGAGATCAGGGGTAGCCGCGATCACATCCTGTAACTGCTTCACCGCTGCGGGCGTTGCTGTCACACAGGGAATGCCCATGGCCACACAGTTGCCAAAGAAAATTTCGGCAAAGCTCTCACCGACGATCGCGCGAATGCCCCACTTGGCGATTGCTTGGGGTGCATGTTCCCGCGACGAGCCGCAGCCAAAGTTGTTGTTCACCACCAGGATCGTCGCGCCCTGATACTGCGGCAAATCAAAAGGATGCTGCCCATTTGCCTGCTTGCGATCGTCGGCAAACACTTCGGCACCCAGTCCATCAAACGTGACGCAGCGCAAAAACCGTGCGGGAATAATGCGATCGGTATCAATATCATTACCAACCACAGGCACACCACGCCCCGAAACCGCTTTGACTTCACTCACCATAAGACTACGCTAAATATCAAGGATCTCCAGTATAGAATGAATGGCTCAATGCTCTAAACGCTGATAGCAGACTGCTGAACGGCCCATGAAGCCGACTGACCATATTGGCTGCACTCACTGTGCTGCATCAGGCGATGAAATGTTATCCGCTGCGGCAAGGTTCAGGTCGTAGTCGATCGTCCCAGACGCATCCGAAACGACCACAATTTCGTAGTAACCCGAATCTGCGAGTTTGCCCGACCAGCTTGTTTTGGCCGAATCTTCTAACAATGCCGCCGCTTTGCTGGTGGGCGGATAAATCGAGAGCCGCGTTGCCCGACTCGCCTGCAAGGTGATTTGAATGGTCTGATCTTTCGTCAACTGCGCAATGTAAGCTTTGCCTTCGCCGGGTTTGAGCGTGCCGCTGACCTGCTGACTGAAGCGACCTTCAGGAAATTTGATTGTTTCTAACGCGGTGCCAGCTTTGACAGCATTCAACTGTTCCGTCGCGATCGCCTGCCACACCTGACCGATCGGTTTATTCAAAATATTCTGGTTACGTGGCTGATCAGGAAACAGGTAAAAAAACCGCGCATCCGTCAAATCATTCAGCGCTCGACTGCTGAGATTGAGTTGATTCACGGCTGCTTGTCGTGCCTGCACATCCGCATCCGTGTAGCTGCCCAGGCGCGATCGAGCATCAGCGCTCAGCGGCTTCAGGCGATCTAACCAGTCATTCGCCAATCGATCCCATTCGGCGCGAAGGCTAGCATCCGCCGCATCCGTTGTGAGTTGTCGCCCCACGCGATCGGGATGCCTGGTATAGAACGCTGCATTCACCAGACTGGTGAAAAACCCAACGTCAATGCCCAATGCTGCACGCCGATTGTTAAGCGCCTGCTTGCGATCTTGCTCTGCCTGCGAAAGTTGAGGAGACACGCTATTATTCGTGCTGGCATTGCCTGGTTTGACTGGTTGGGCTTTGGGCGGTGTTGGCTGCCAATCGTGGGCCACCCACCAGGCACCCCAAATGGAGCCACCTGCCAGTAGCAGGAGTGCGATCGTGCCCACAACCCGACCCCACCCATCAACAGGCCGTCTAACACGAGGAGCAGGCGGATAGACTGTTGCACTCCGGGTGAACGTTCCTGATTGAGCGGGTGAAACGGCCAGCGTCGCTGGATATAGTGCAGAAGGCGACAATTGCCCTTTTGAGGGCAAACTCTGGTCTGGACGGCTCCCCAACGCTTGCATCACCGCCTGCGCCGACTGGTAGCGTTTAGCTGGGTACGGATCAAGCATGCGATTCAGGATGTTGACCAGCGTTGGACTCAGGGTTAGCTGCCGTTGCCACTGACGGCGATTGCCCGCCAGCAAATCCTGCGGTTCCTTGCCCGTCAGCAGAACCAATACCGTTACTGCCAGAGCATACAAATCGCTGTGGGGAAACACTTCGCCCCGATCCATCTGCTCGCTAGGCGCGTAGCCAACTTTGCCTAGACGAGTGAGGCTAACCGGTGCCACCGCGATCGCCCGTCGCAATTGAGAGTTCACCTCAGCTGCCGCCTGTTTTACACCACCAAAATCGATCAAAACAGGCAAGCCATCTGAACGGCGCTGGATTAAGTTATCGGGTGAAATGTCGCGGTGAATCACTCCACAAGTATGGATATAATCCAGCACCGGGAGAAGTTGGACGAGCAGTTGGGTCACGTCTGCTTCGGTAAAGCAGTGCCCCTGAGACTGACGCGATCGCAGTAGTGCCTGGTACGTCTCGCCCTCCACATAGTCCTGCACTAAAAACAGCCGCCCCGTCCCCTGCCAGTCCGCCTGAAACAGCTCACGAAAGCGCGGAATCTGCGGATGCTGTAGCTTATACAGAATGCCAGCCTCGCGCTCAAACAACTCTTCCGCTTTCTGCAACGCCTCTGGTCCCTGCACTTGGGGCGCAAATTCTTTTAACACACACAGCTCATGAAACCGATTGGTATCTTCGGCGAGATACGTGCGCCCAAAGCCCCCATGCCCCAACTCACGCAAAACCCGATAGCGCCACCCCAATGTTTGACCGACCAGGCCACCCATCGCGCCACCAACGACGGCAGGCAGCAGCTTTTCACCACAGAGACGGCAAAAGCGATTATCTTCAGGATTGTCGTGTCCCTGGCTGCAAAAGAGAGTCGTCATCATGCTGGCGGGGTGCGTAAAGGAGGGAACCTGGCGTGTAGAACAGAGAATAGGTTACGACATTGATTGAAGCAGTCTCCATCATACCGACCGCGAAAGTCATTGCGATTAACTAAATGTGGCAAACTCCAGGAGAGAAGGCAGTCGGCTGAAATTGTAGATTTTGATTGCAGTTTCCGGATCGATCGCGGCTGTCTGGCAAAGCGTAGAGCGACGACTAGCCTGGTGAGGACGTGGTGCAATCAGGACGCTACCAGGGTGTAACACCGTTTTCATGTGCATTCGCCACACCCACCCTTGACAAAATTATGGCTGACCCAGTTGCAAACCGCTGTAGTAGACCTGTTCTACGCGTTTTAGTCAACGCGACAGCAGGCACGTTTGCCAAACAAAACCAGTTATTGCGTGAATCCGTTGGTAGTTGATATGACAATACTTGTATGACTGAACTTGAAGGACACCCTATGCGTCTGGCAACCCGTTCCGCGTCGATTGCAACCTGGTTAGGACTATTACTAGGTTTATTCATCTGTAGTTTGCCGTTGCTTGCAATGGCCGCCGAATTTAAGCCGCCTCAGCGCGGTTTACCCGGACGACGTGAAGGTGGCGGGACGCGCGATCCCTTTGCCTGCACCCAGGGCACTCCCTCACAGCTCACAGCTATTTTGCCAGCGACCAATTTGGGCCTGACAACGGCTGAGTACCCCCGCTTCTTCTGGTTCATGCCCAAAACAAAGGCAAAATTTGCCGAATTTACGCTGTTCGATGTCAACGAGCAGATGGACGATCGCACCCCGATCTACAAAACCACATTTAATATTACAGGGACGCCTGGAGTTGCCAGCCTGCCCTTGCCTGACAAGGCCACCATTCCGCCGCTGGTCGTGGGCAAGGACTATCATTGGTCAGTCGCACTCGTCTGCAATCCTGGCGATCGCTCAAAAGACATCAAAGTCAACGGCTGGGTACAGCGCATTATCCCCCCTGCCAGCCTCGCCAACCAATTGGCCAAGGCCTCACCGGGCAATCGCGTGGTGCTCTATGCTAACAACGGCCTCTGGTTTGACACGGTGACCACCCTGGCAGAACAGCGCTGCACTCATCCCAGTGACTCTGCCCTCGCCGCCAGTTGGGCAGAATTGTTGAAGTCAGTCCAGCTCGGCACGATCGCCACCCAACCC
>JAJPKC010000666.1 GCA_021323955.1 Oscillatoriales cyanobacterium Centralia_MAG_596
GATCCAGGCACTGTCCACTCTGGATGACCAGTAAGCTCGCCAAAACCTCAGCCGCCTCAGACAGCAGCTAACAACCGAACGCGCCGCATGGCAGCAGCTCTTGCAGGCACGACAGATTGCTGAGAGCGCTTCCGACAGTACAGCCGCCTTGGGACGCGCGATCGCGCTGGCCGAACAAATCAAACCCGCCACCTACGCGCATACGGATGCCCTGATCGACCTGCAAACCTGGGGGCAATCGTTGCTCAACCACCTTACTGAACAGTTGGCGCAAGCAGACATCGCCGGGGCGATCGCAACGGCACAGGCGCTCCCCCTCAGTTTGCCGCTCCCTCCCGTCGCCCGCGATCTTGTCTGGCTGAACCGTGCCCAAACCCTGGCAACGCTCAGCTATGCCAGCGCCTCTCCGTCCCCCTACTCGTTGCAGGGACAACTGTGGATCGCACTGGCTCAAGTACGCCAAATCCAGGCGAATAGTCCCCTGTATGCCCAAACCCAGCGTCTCATTCCGCAACTGGAGCAGCAATCCCAGGACTTTCTGCAAATCCAGCTAGCTACCTCAATCGCCGCTTTGCACCAGATGCCGATGTTGCAGACGGCGATCGCCATGATGCAGGGTATTGCCCCCGGTCACGCCCAGCGGATCTACGCCCAAACGTTGATTGCTCAGTGGCGCAAGGAAATTCAGCAGATCGAAGACCGTCCCTATCTGGCACAGGCACAGCGATTGGCCGCCACGGGCAGCATTCCAGCGCTGAAAGCCGCGATCGCCGAGGCGCAGCAGATTGCCCCCAAACGGGCGCTGCGGATAGACGCTCAAAGCGCGATCGCCAAATGGACACGCCAAATCCAAACGATCGAGGATCAGCCAATTCTAGACCAGGCGCAAGCACTGGCAAAGCAACAAAAGCTGAAGGACGCCATTCAGATGGCCAGCCGTATCCCTGCTGACCGCGCGCTCTATCAAAACGCCCAGACGGCGATCGGTCGCTGGAACGCCCAGATCCAGGCGGCGGAAGACCAGACGATTCTCGATGAAGCCAGTGCCCTCGCCGATCGCGGTCGGCTGACTCGAGCCATTGATCTAATATCGAGGATTGGGCCTGATCGATCGCTGTATGATGAGGCGCAGCGAGCAATCAGTCGCTGGTCAGTGCAACGAGACGCCATCTTGAGGACGCGCCGCCCCGCTCCTTATGCGCCATCGGCACCTGAACCTTACAATTCTGTCCCTTATGCGCCACCGCCCGCCGATCTGCCACCCCCTTGAGGAAATTGCAGTATCCTGATCAAAATGAACTGGTTTTTATCAAGGACGGCAATCGTCGCCTGCACAACCCTGTTCTACCGTTAGAACACGCTAGAGCAGGGTGGAGAACGCCATGAGCAATGACCGTGATCGCGATCGGCAACCCAAGCGAGTGCTCCAACTCATGCTCATCGAGGACGATCCCATCTTTCGATTGGGTCTGGTTGCTTGTCTACAGCCATTTCCTGATTTACACGTCGCGATCGAAGCCGAGTCCACAGCACAAGCGCTACAGTTGTTAAGCGATCGAGGGGGTTCCACACCACGCGCAGACAGCCCTACGGGGGGAACAAGAGCGCTTAATTTAATCATTCTCAACCTGGACTTGGGGCAGACCACATCCAGCCAGAGTATAGGCTTCACCCTGTGTCAACAACTGCGAGCCCAGTATCCTCAAATCCCCGTGCTGCTGTTGGGATCGACCTTAGAACTAACGCGACTGGCCGCAGCATTTCAGTCAGGCGCGGGCGGTTACTGCCTGAAAGGGACAGGTGTGACGGAACTCGTGACAGCGATTCGACAAGTAGCAGCCGGGCAGCCCTACTGGACGGAAGGCATGCAGGCCATTGCACAATCCCTCCAGGCCGACCAGCTAGCGATCCCCATCGATCGCCCTGTGCCCACGGCACCATTACCCGTCACAACACCGCACTTAGCGCCCGTTCGCCCAACCTTGCTGGCCGTTTGGCGACAGAACACTCGACGGACTGGGCTACGGCAGATCGAACGCGCGATCGCGGTGATTGAAGCACAGCGCCAATACCCTGATCAGTCACGCATCGACCGATGGTTTCTGGCTGGTCAACGCCGCGAACTGCTCGCAGCCCGCTGGTTAGTCAAGCGTCTGTTACCCACTGCAACCGCCCCGACACCCACCGCCAGTGCGGGATCGCCCGGTGCTGACAGTGACGCTCCGACACCCGATCGCCCAATACTGCCATCAACCTCTGCAATGCAGGCCAAGCCAACCAGTACAGTGCCGGCACTGACGCCAATCGCCGCGCCGGGTAGTCTGCAATCACCGCAGGCAACGCTGTTTCAAACCACTGTCAATCAGCTCCAGTCCAGTCTCCAGAACCGCACAACCACAACACTTGAAATTGACATTCTCAAAGAGAGTAAAAAGCGAGAGCTGCTTGCTACAGTTTTGCGGAAGCTACAGGAGATTTTGGATGATCTGCGCCTGTCCCAACTGCCAATGGAACAGGTTCAAGCCAAACACCGCGTGATCTTAGAGGATCTCTGGCAGGCTGTTGTCACTGACTTCTTCGGCAAATACTACACGCTTCAGGTAGGGACGCAGCCGATCGATGTCGTTGATCTGTTGCTGCGCGATCGGGCGCTGATCCAGACCGAAATTCTGGACGACATCCCGCTATTCACAGAATTCCTGTCACACCTGCTGTTTCAAACGCCTTTAACCGTTGATGACACCGCTTACGCAGCGGGCACTGTAGAAGCCAGCACGCGGATGGAACTGTTACTGCAAAACTTGATGATTCAAGTGGCAAATGCGGTGATCCAGCCTTTGCTCAATCGTTTGGGCGATGTTGTAGCCATCAAGCAAACGTTTTATGACAAACGCCTGCTGTCCAGTCGCGAGATTGAGCGATTTCGTAATTACCTCTCCTGGAAATACCGCGTTGAGCGTTTGATTAAAGCGCCGACAGCAATTTTTGAAAGTCAGTTTAGATTGTTTGGACTTTCTGATGAGGGAATCACGCAAGTTTCAATTTATGCTCCCCGCAATGATGAGCTGGCTCAACTGTCAGGAATTCCATTTGTGGTCGTCCTGGCGCTAGAAACACGAGACGCGATCGCCCCGCGACTCCGGGCCGCGCTTTCATTTTTTGGCAAAGGGATTGTCTACGTCTTAACAGAAGTTATCGGTCGCAGCATTGGCCTGGTTGGTCGGGGCATTATCAAAGGGATTGGCAACGCATTACAGGACACGCGACCGAATCGGAGTTCGGAACGATGGCGTTAGCGCACGCCCGCCGCGATCGCTGAATTGGCCGTCTCCACCAGTGCCTGCTGTCGCCCATTCTTGCCCGTAACGCGGTACAAAATGCCTTGATACTGCCACTCGACAAAGGCCGTGCAGTAGGCACCACAGCCATTAAAAAAGATGCCTTTAACGCCATTTACCAGCTCAATCTGCCGGAACGTGTCACGGGGTAACGAATCCACGGGTGAAAACAATTTTCCATGTCGCTCTGCCGACAATGACCCAAAATAACAGGCTCCAGCCCGACAGGTGGGAGTCGCGTAGATGTCGATCGTATAACCATTTGCGCTGGCATCAATCGCCAGATTGGCTGGTTTAACATCGTTAAATAACGAACGACTGGGCAATAGAATCGGCACCTGTGTCCTGGCTTTTACGGCTGGTAAGATCGCTTGCACCGGAAAGGGCACGCTGGGTAACGTATGCACGTTTGTGGGGCGAAAGGTTTGGGTAAACGCCAGCCATTTGGGTATTTTCGCGCCCGTGACATTCAAGGGTGAAACCGCATAGTGTTCGGTCGTGATCCCAGGACGGCCATCCTGCTCCAAAAACGTTCGCTGTATTTCAAATGGTTCTGCGTTCTTCAATCCGTAGGCGATCGCAACGTGGTGTGCCAGACGGCAGCTCACCTTAAAGTTGCCCATCGCCACATTGCCATTAGCGGCTTCATACGACCAGGTAATGCCACTGTCGGCAGCGCGATGTTGCCACTGTGCTGGGGGCGCGTGCTGACAGAGGAAATCCGTGAGCGCAAAGAGCGTCGCAATCTGAATGTCATAACGGCGTTGACCACCACCCGCCGCCTGTGTCGTGTCCTGGTCTGGCACCGTAAAGCGGATTGACTGCCATTGATCGGCAGGAAATTCGTTCCACCAACGGATTTCGGTAATGGCGATCGTGGACTCTGCACGCGCAGGTTTGATTGCTAACGGTGCAATTAGAGCGATTGCCCACGCAGAAATTGCCAGAATCAAGGATTTCGTGTTGATCGCCATGCCGTTCTCGGTGCCATGCTGCTTTTGCACCCATATTGTAGTCACTGTTCCGGCTTGCACCCATCGATTTGCGTCGCCGTCAGCCAATGTGAGCAACCCTTTACGATCATCTCCATAGAAATACAGACATCTGCGCCAGCGATGGTGAAAGATTCCGCAATCCTGACAAGGAGATTTGGATTGGTTTTTGGCATGGTTGTAATGGCAAAGCACCAAATCAGTGCATCGCGTGCCTGAAACGAGTTTGTCGCTCCTGTACCCGGAATTTTCCCTATGTTTTCTTCACCACGCACAAAAATCAAATTTCCCCTCTGGCAGTTTCTCACCCAGCCCGTTTTTGATACTCGGTTTAAATCTGTCCTGAACCCCCGCCGATTTTGGTATCTGCACCAAATTGCGCTACTGGAGCGCTGTCTGGCCAAAGAAAACACCTCTAAGGACAGTCAACGCGACTAGTAGACTGCGGCGTCAGTTCGGCAACCCGTCGGTTCGATCGTGCTGAGTCCGGCGGACTGAGTGCTGAGGCAGAACGGTCGGTCTATTGCCGCCTCTATAGCCGTAGCCTTCAGGATGGCGGCGGCGAGCCAACAAGCCTACCCAGAATCGGCATCAGGCGATTGGCCCTGTCCGAAGCTGGCTGACCAAAGCTATCGATACCCGTGGGCGGCCAAAACGGTTTGACGGCTGAGATCTCCTGGAAAACCTGTCTTCGTTAATTGACTCGTCAAACCAACACTGACAAATTTCTAGTGGACAACGTATCGCCGCGATCCCATTGAATCACCAGTCATGCACGATCGCAGCTGCCATTCGTTCGATCGGACTCTTACAGCAATTCTCCCGTCAAAAAAATGATCATCCCATTAACAGCAGAGCGATCGCTCTGCTGTTTTGCTTCGAATCGCGACCTATCCATCCGGAGAAAGCCCACAGCCAACGAATGAAGGTATGAGGACAGTTTAACGATGGCTTGAGTTCGGAGATGGGTGGCTGATTGGTTGACGGAAAATCAGCCGTCTTCTGCTGTGCGGAATGTCTAAC
>JAJPKC010000138.1 GCA_021323955.1 Oscillatoriales cyanobacterium Centralia_MAG_596
AAAACGACCAGGCCTGTTCGTCCAGCGCTGATCCAGGCCGTTAACGCTTCCTGCTGGTGGGGATACGGCTCCATCTCCAGCTTCGGGATCAGCGATACGTCACAAAATGCCTTTGCCTGATCATTCAGCTCAATCCCGGCCGCCCGCAAGGCCGTCACCAAACGACGGTAATGTATGGCTGGGACTCGGAACCGCTCAATCCGATCGTCCCAGGTGGCAAAATCCAGCCAATCTTTGCCGCCGGGCGGTGGGTGCAGAATCAGGGTGCCGCGATCGTAGGATAGGGTAGGAGTCCGAGCCATAGCATTCTTGATCTAAGCTTCGGGATCGATTCCCATTGCTCTCAGTTGCTCTGCCAGTCGTGCGGCTCTGGTTTCTGCCTGGTCGGCACGCTGGCGCTCCTGGTCAGCACGCTGGCGCTCCTGGTCGGCACGCTGGCGCTCCTGGTCAGCGTTTTCTGCACCTGTAGGAATCACGGCCCCTTCAGCGCTACACCAGCGTAACCAGCGGTCTTGCTTCCCTTCAAAAACACCATCCCACAGCGTCAATCCAATCCCAATGGCGTCTAGCCAGGGCACCGCGATCGTCTGGTAGCGTCCTGCCCGTAGCTCAAACGTATGCAGCAGAACCTCACCTAGCTGCTGCAATGGATCAAACACAACATAGTAAGGGACGCCAATGCGAGCATAGGCACTAACTTTACGACCTAACTCAGCGCCTTCTTTGTTCGAGACAATTTCAATCACCACATCGGGTGGCTTGCCAAACTCCCACACAAAGTAAGTACGGTTTTTCTTTTCGCGCCAATCTTGCGGCACCTCAACATCCAGACTGAGAAAAATATCTGGTACAAGTGGCGGCTGACGAACCGCGTAGAACACGCCGACATTTGCCGCTACGAGAAACGATCGTGTACCCAGTGCAGCGGCATTGCTATAAAGCGGTTCCGTGAGGAGTCGCTGCTGCTTTTCCGAAATGAGGTTGTCCACAGGGGTATCATCTTCGATCGCCAGTTGGCTAATATCTGGCGACAAACCAGCTTCCGCTGCCAATCCTTGAGACATCAACCGATCCTCGTATGCTACCTGCAATAGTAGCGGTTTCGGTAGAGAATTGGGTGGGGGATGAAGGGAGAACGGCAGGCGATGCGGTTTGAGTTCTAAGGCAGTCAGTCGCTAAGAGGCCGCAACATTGCTCAGTGAACAGTCACCGTATGGGTGTGAGCAAGTTACGATGACTGAATGTTGAAAACGGTGGACGGACTTCGACTCCTGACTCCTGAGTCCCGTCGCCTGAGTTTGGCGTGAGCTTTCGACCTGAGCGCTCAAGCCGAAGGGCGCACAGTCGCACGCGACTGTGGGAAGCCTGCCCCCTTGCCCCGGATTCTCCAATCTCAAGTTAGCAATCTCGCATCAGCATGGTTTCGCCTACTCAGTCCATCATCAACGTTGCGATCGTCGGCACAGGCTTTGGCCAAAAGGTTCATATTCCTGGCTTTCAGGCCCATCCACGCACGCAAATTGTTGCGGTTTATCACCGCGATCGCGCCAAGGCCGTGGCGATTGCGGAAAAATACAGTATTCCCCATGCGTGTCAAACAGTGGCGGATCTTGTGGCGCTGCCAAATGTTCAGGGTGTGAGTATTTCGACGCCACCGTTTCTGCACTACGAACAGGCAATGACCGTGCTCAATGCCGGGAAGCACCTGCTGCTCGAAAAGCCCACCACTCTCTCCGCCAGAGAAGCCACGGCATTGCAACAGCTGGCGATCGCCCAAGGAGCCATTGCGAATCTTAACTTTGAGTTTCGCTGCATCCCGGCATGGCAGCGGCTAGCAGAGCTACTATCAGACGGCTATGTAGGAAAACTACGGTTAATTAAAGTGGATTGGCTGGTGTCCAGCCGTGCGGATGCGTCTCGTCCCTGGAACTGGTACGCTCGCAAGGATCAAGGCGGCGGCGCACTTGGGGCGATCGGCTCCCATGCCTTTGACTACATTGCCTGGTTGTTTGGGCCAGTGAAGCAACTTTGCGCCCGGTTGAGTGTTTCCATACCAGAACGTCCTGATCCAGAGAGTGGTCAGCTCAAACCGGTCGATGCGGATGATATCGGCACAATCCTGCTGGAATTGGCTGATGGCACTCCCTGTCAGGTATGTTTAAGTGCCGCGACCTATCAGGGCCGAGGCCATTGGGTGGAGGTATATGGCGATCGCGGCACCCTTGTCCTGGGTAGCAGCAATCAAAAAGACTACGTTCATGGTTTCAAGCTCTGGGGCAGTCAGCAGGGTGACCCCCTACAGGAACTGGTGATCCCCGCTCGACTCGGATTTCCTGAAACGTTCTCGGATGGCCGGATTGCACCCTTTATTCGGATTATTGATCGATGGGTGCAGGGGATCGACACTGGCCACGCGATCGCGCCGTCGTTGCAGGAAGGAGTCTATTCTCAGCAGTTGATGGATCTGGCGCACCAGTCCAGTGAGCGCGGATGCTGGGTCAATGTAGAGTAGGTCGATCGCTGCAATGTTCGGCAGTTTTGCGATACCCTCCATTCTGTGTCCGTCAACGCTTCAGTCCTCATTCACCCAAGATCGAGAGCCTTTAAACATCGATCGATCAACCAGAATCGGGTTGTGTTCCTCCCAGGCTTAAAATACCTTCAGCCCATCCCCTTCCCCCCCTTTGTGGGAAGGCGAAGTTTGGTGTTTTTTGCAATAATAGGAGCTATTTACAACTGTCTGTTTTATGGGGATTTATTTACAGTCGCAGGAATAAGGTCTAATTAGTCATAGTGTGCTTCACCACGATGAATGGTATTAAATTGTTCGATTGAATTGGGTCTTGAAGCGCAGCGTCGATCGATGGTCTGAACCAACACAATTTGTCGTTGCTGCCCTTGTTTTCTCTAGAGGCAAAAATTCATCGACTGAAATGTAGACTAACCACTTAAGCCGTTTGATCAGATGATTACTATCAATTTAGTCCCGGCACAAGTGCTACCTCCACAGGTGTCTCTGGCCTAAAATCATCCTTTAGGGGGATGTATTATCTGGTATGTAGTCCAGCAGAGCAATGTTTTTGATTTGGTGTTAGCCAAGGGCGCTGCTACCAGATCCAACACTGTCTGCTTGGTCAAACTATTGGACTGAACTGACTCATTCAGTCATTAATTGATGACTACAATGCTTTTTTGTGAATCACTTTAAAGCAAGTTGTTACAATTAGTTATTCATTTATTTTTTCGACAAATACTACTAGGTCTTTAGTTTCTATGCCTTACGCAACGAGCCGTCTCTCAATTTTTGTAGACGGGAACAATATGTTCTACGCTCAACAAAAAAATGGCTGGTTCTTCGATCCAAAACGTGTGTTGGAGTATTTCACCAGTGATCCCGATGTCAACCTGATCAACGCCTTTTGGTATACCGGGTTAAAGGATCCACAGGATCAGCGTGGTTTTCGTGATGCTTTGATCAGCCTGGGATATACGGTAAGAACCAAGATATTAAAAGAGTACTACGACGACAATTCGGGCCGTTACTCTCAAAAAGCAAATCTGGATATTGAAATTGTGGTTGACATGTTCAATACCGTTGAGCAGTACAACCGAGTGATTTTGTTTAGCGGCGATGGCGACTTTGAACGCGCAATCGAACTCCTGCGTTCCAAAAACACTCACATCACCGTTGTTTCTACTGAAGGCATGATTGCCCGCGAGTTGCGTAACGTCACCGATCGCTACATCGATCTGAACGCGATTCGCAAGGAAATTGAGAAGTCGGACTATTAGGAAACCAGGCAGGCAGAGAGGATATCCAGACTCTATTAGAATGGCTGGTTGTCCCAAAAGCTGATGACAGCAGGCTGCCACGGCGCTTGCCTCGCTTGAAATACAAGATACTACAATTTGAAGTGCGAAATGGGTCTTCTCCCTCTAGAATAGTGATATTGTCGCTTGCATGACAGCAGGAATCTCTACTTATGGAAACACCATCTCAACCCAGTCACGATCGCATCATTATTTTCGACACCACACTGCGGGACGGCGAACAGGCTCCGGGTGCGGCGCTTAACATCGACGAAAAGCTGACGATCGCGCGCCAACTGGCACGACTGGGTGTAGATGTGATTGAAGCAGGGTTTCCTTATTCCAGTCCTGGCGATTTTGAGGCAGTTCAGAAAATTGCTGAAGTCGTCGGTGTGGAAGGCGGCCCTCGCATTTGTGGTTTGGCGCGGACGACGCAAAGTGATATCAAAGCAGCTGCCGACGCCTTGAAACCTGCCGCGCGTTCCAGAATTCACACCTTTATTGCGACCTCAGACATCCACTTGCAGTACAAGCTGAAGAAGTCGCGGGCTGAGGTACTGTCGATCGCAGGCGAAATGGTCGCCTACGCCAAATCGTTTGTGGATGATGTGGAATTTTCGCCCGAAGATGCGGGCCGCTCTGATCCGGAATTTCTGTATCAAGTGCTGGAACGGGCGATCGCGGCGGGTGCTACCACTGTCAACATTCCCGATACGGTCGGCTATACGACGCCTGCGGAATTTGGCGCACTGATTCGTGGCATTAAGGAGAATGTGCCGAATATCGACCAGGCCATCATCTCTGTACATGGACACAATGACCTGGGGCTGGCCGTTGCTAACTTCCTGGAAGCGGTGAAGAACGGCGCACGCCAGCTCGAATGCACCATCAACGGCATTGGCGAACGGGCAGGCAATGCAGCAATGGAAGAGTTGGTGATGGCGCTCCACGTGCGGCGACAGTACTTCAATCCGTTCCTGGGTCGTCCCGTAGAGTCCGAAGCGCCGCTCACGAATGTTGATACGCGCCAGATTTACAAGACCTCGCGCCTGGTGTCGAGCCTGACGGGGATGCTGGTGCAGCCGAACAAGGCGATCGTCGGTGCGAATGCGTTTGCCCATGAGTCCGGCATTCACCAGGACGGTGTGCTGAAGAATCGGTTGACCTACGAAATCATGGATGCTCAATCCATCGGCCTGACGGACAACCAGATTGTGTTGGGCAAGCTATCGGGACGCAATGCCTTCCGATCACGCCTCAAAGAGTTGGGCTTTGAACTCGCCGACCAGGAACTCAACAAAGCCTTCGTCCGCTTTAAGGAACTGGCCGACAAGAAGAAAGATGTGACCGATTGGGATCTGGAGGCGATCGTCAACGACGAAATTCAGCAGGCTCCTGAACTGTTCCGCCTCGAACTGGTGCAGGTGTCTTGTGGCGATCGCTCCCACCCAACGGCTACCATTGCGATTCGCACACCCGATGGTCAGGAGCTCACGGATGCCGCGACGGGCACTGGCCCTGTGGATGCGGTGTACAAAGCGATCAACCGCGTGGTGAACGTGCCCAACGAACTGATCGAGTTCTCGGTGCAGTCCGTCACCGCTGGCATTGACGCGATCGGCGAAGTCACAATCCGCCTCCGTCAGGACAATCGCATTTTCTCCGGTCACTCTGCCAACACCGACATCATTGTGGCATCGGCACAGGCATACGTGAACGCGCTGAACCGTCTCTATGCTTCCATGCAGCGGCAGGAAGAAAGTAAGGGCACGATCGCGGCTGCAAAGGAAAAAGAAGGGGCAGTAGCGATCGAAAGCTAGAAATTGATGACGATTTACCGCAGAGGTAAAGAGCCAGAGTTTCCGCTCTTTCTGACCCTCTGCGGTTCCAACTTAATGGTTCAAAAATTTTTTATGCTGACTGAACAAAACAAAGCCCTCGTTCTTCAGTTCTATAAAGCTTTCGATGATCGAAGAATGGAGAAAGCTTTGGAATATCTAGATCCAGATTTTGTTGCACATATGGCAGGTATACCTGAGCCACTAGATGGGGAAGGGTTTAAGCAGATTGGAATGTCGTTTTATTTAGCCTTCAGCCAGGGTCAACATGTCTTTGATGAAGTTATCGTTTCAGACGATAGGGTTGTAACGTGTGGAACATTCACGGCAACTCATCTTGGAGAATTTCAAGGTCTTCCGCCAACGGGTAAGCAAATTAGTTTATCGGTTATGCATATTGATCGAGTCGAGGATGGAAAAATTGTAGAGCATTGGGGGCAGGGAGATGCACTTGGACTAATGCAACAGTTAGGGATTATCTTCTTGCCAGGTCCAAAATTATTGCCGTACGTCTTGAAAGGTGTTGCAGCCAAAATATTTAAGAAATTTGCTTAGAAGTAGCATCGGTTGAGTTGAGATACAAAACCCAACGTTGATAGTTTCTGAATACGGTGAATTTTCTTAGAATTGAAGCGCTAAGTGTGGGCATAAAAATGAGAACGTTTACCGCGATCGTTGAGCAAGATTCTGCGACAAATCTGTATGTTGGCTATGTTCCTGGTTTCCCTGGTGCCCATTCTCAGGGTGAAACATTGGATGAGTTGCACGAGAATTTACAGGAAGTGATCGAGATGCTTCTGGAAGATGGGCTAGTCAGATTCGAGACTACGTTAAGCTAGAGGTCACCCATCACTTCAAAATCTAGATATTAAAATGAGCGGTGTGTAGAATGAGTGACTTGAATGCCGACTAATACTCAATTGAAGGGACTGGACTATACCGACTTAGCTATTGGTTAACTTACGTCATGATTCAACCCATTCACCTTGTTTGTATTGACGATCGAACAAGTAACCTATATGTATTAGCTGGAAATACAGAAACGCTTGAGTTTCAGATCACGTCCAATGGAGAGGTATTCTGATGAGTCAGGTTAACTATGCTGCAATGTCTGACCAGGAGTTGAGACAGTATTTTCTCCAGCATCGTGAGGATAAGGCAGCGCTTCGGGCATATCTAGATCGATTGGGCGATCGTCCCCACGATATCATTACAACCGTTGACGATCCTGATTTTGATGCCAAAATTCAAGCGGCCATTCGGCGACAAATGCAAGCAGCAGGCGACAATAGTGACGCAACGGTTTAGCTACGATCGACCATAATGCAAGACGACATTCTTCAGAAAGAGCAGCAGTTTCATGACCAGTGGGCGGCGGTCATCGATGTAGACGGCATTCGGGTGGCCGATTATTTTGAAGCCTGCACTGCACCGGAAAATCGCTTTATTCTCAAGCAGTTGGGCGATCTGCGCGGCAAATATTTGCTGGATCTGGGCTGTGGGGCAGGCGAAAACAGCGTGTATTTTGCAACCAAAGGGGCACGCTGCGTCGCGGCTGACTACTCGCCGGGAATGGTAGATGTGGCGTTGAAACTCGCGGCAGCAAATCAGGTCGAGGTCGAGGGGAAAGTGGTGAATGCGATGGCGATCGACTTCCCTGACAACACCTTCGACATCGTGTACGCGTCCAACCTGCTGCATCACATCCCTGATCCCCGTCTTGCGATTCAGGAAATGTATCGTGTGCTGAAACCGGGTGGCAAAGCCTGTTTCTGGGACCCGTTGAAGCATAATCCCGTCATCAACGTCTATCGTCGGATTGCGACAAAAGTACGCACAGAAGACGAAACGCCGTTGGATATCACTATCATTAACTTTGTCCGATCGCGCTTTGCCCAAACCCGCTACGATACCTTCTGGCTGGCGACTCTCTGGATTTTCCTGCGCTTTTACCTGATTGAAAAGGTGAATCCCAACGAAGAACGCTACTGGAAAAAGATTATTCTGGAACACGAGCGCTTACAGCCCGACTATGAGCGGTTAGAAAGGCTCGATCGGGTGCTCAAAAAACTGCCGTTGGCAAAGCGCTTTGCCTGGAATCTGGCAGTTGTAGCAACCAAATAGTGTGGCGACCAAATAGTGTGCGATTAAAACAAGACGATGACTCAAGTACGGCGATCGCGGTTCTGGCAACAAATTTGGCTCTACGCTCTGTTGGGTGCGATTGCGATCGCCATGCTCATCCCGTTAGTGTGGCTCGTCAGCACGTCGCTCAAATCTCCGGCAGAGGACATTTTTCAGTTTCCGCCGCAGCTCTTGCCTAGCCAGCCGACCTTTCAGAATTTTGTCACCGTCTGGAACGCTAACCCGTTTGGCCGCTATCTGTTCAACAGTACGCTGGTAGCAGTCCTAACCGTTGGGTTGAACCTGTTGTTTTGTGCGCTGGCAGCTTATCCGCTGGCACGGCTTAACTTCCGAGGGCGAGAAGTCTTCTTTACGCTGATCGTCGCCACGATCATGATCCCGTTTCAGATTGTGATGATTCCGCTGTATGTGCTGGCGGTGCAGTTGGGGTTACGCAACACTTATCTGGGCGTGATTTTTCCCGCGATCGCGTCCGCCTTTGGCATCTTTCTGCTACGACAAGCCTTTCAAGGTGTACCCAAAGAACTGGAAGAGGCCGGACGCATGGATGGCTGTTCTGAACTCGGAATCTGGTGGTATGTCATGATCCCCGCGATTCGTCCGGCATTGGTGACGCTGGCAATCTTTGTGTTTATTGGCTCCTGGAGTGACTTTCTGTGGCCGCTGATTGTGCTCGATCGCCCCGAGTACTATACCCTTCCGTTGGGTGTCGCGACGTTAGCAGGCACCTTCTCGCTTGATTGGCGCTTGATTGCAGCAGGCTCCGTAATTTCGATCGCGCCTATTCTGCTCTTCTTCATCGCGATGCAGCGCTATATTGTGCCCACCGAAGCCGGTAGTGGGGTGAAAGGGTAATCGTCAGGCTTTACTGCTTGACGGCTGAATGTTGACTGGTTTTGTGGGATAGGCAATGCGCTGGTGATTCGACTGCTGCCAGACTTCAACAAAGACGCTCGCGATCGTAGACATATCTTCGCGGGAAAGGCCCGCATTAACTAACTGTTTGTCCTGCCAGCGCGCACGAAGAATTTTATTGATCATCGAGAGCGCTTCTTTCGGAGTGGCGTCTTTGAGCGATCGCAGGGCCGCCTCGCAGGAATCTGCCAGCATTACAATCCCTGTTTCCCGCGACTGGGGTGCGGGTCCGTCATACTGGAAGTCGCGATCGTTCACAGGTGGGACAGATTTACCTTCTGCCAGTGCCTCCTGAACGCGCTGCTGCGCCTGATGATAGAAATAGGCAATCAACATCGTGCCCTGATGTTCGGGGATGAAAGACTGGACAGCTTTAGGCAGACGGTATTTTCGGGCCATCACGATCCCTTCGGTAACGTGCTTCTTGATAATTTCAGCACTTTTCCACGGGTTGTCAATCAGGTCATGCTTATTTGGCCCACCCATCTGGTTTTCGATAAACCCCAACGGGTCATGCATTTTGCCGATGTCATGGTAGAGCGTCCCGGCTCGTACCAGTTCGACATTGCAGCCCAGTGAGCGGGCCGCGGCCTCTGCCAGCGTGGCCACAAAGAGGGTGTGTTGAAACGTGCCGGGCGTTTTGGCGGCGAGTTTTTTGAGCAGCGGCCGGTTTGGATTGGCTAACTCAACCAGACGAATGGTCGTCACCAGGTCAAAAAGCTGCTCTAGATAGGGACTGATGCCGATCGCGACAATGCTCCAGGCCAGCCCAATCAATCCGTTAATGACAGTCGCCCCCAGCAACGAGTACAGACCGGCCCCCGAAACAACGCTCAGCAGGAGATAAAGAACGCCCTGAAGGACACCAACAACGGCACCCAACAGCGCCAGTTCCTCGCGCGATCGCAGCCGTCCGGCCATAAAACCACACAAAATGCCACCGGCGGCGCTGGAGAGCAGTTGACTCCACGGTACGCCCATGCCGATCGGCAAACAGAGCGACAGCAGTGCGACCACGGCCACACCCACTGAAGAGCCGTAGAAGCTCCCAGCCAGCAGTCCAACAGCCGGAAGATTGGTCGAAGGTACGTGTAGCACCAGTAGCAGTGGCGTACTCAAACTCAGCAACAGTACCAACAAGCGATCGCGACGGCGCATCCCGACATGAAAGCGGCGTTCAATCAGCCAATAAACACAGACACACCCACTGATAATGAATCCAAACCCTACCAGTCCAGTCCAGTCCACGCCCCGACGACTCAACCCAAAATGATCCAACAGCGCAAATTCAGCCGTCGTAATTGGTTCTCCCGAACGCACAATCACCTCGCCCTGATGAATCGACACCATCTCCTGTTTGACGTCCTGCGCCGCGCGATCGGCTCGGAGTTGGGTTTGCGTCTCATCGCGAGTCAGGTTGGGCTGCAGCGATGCGAGTAAGATCTTGGTGGCGATCGCTTCGGTTCCCGGTGGAACCCAGTCTTTTACCTGAAGCTTAACGGCATCAGCCAAAATTGACGTGGGTAGCCCCTGCGGAATACCCTGGGCCATGATGCGATCGGCCGTTTGCAAAATGCGCGTCTGGGTCTGTCGCCATTCAGGGTCGGTGTAATCTAACAACGCGGCATCGTAGGTGGGAGACGCTCCCGGAGTAGCTGGTTGGGACAGTTCCCGCAGTGCATTGGCATACTGCGATCGCGCCTGATTAATCGATTGCACCAGGGCTGTGTAGTCGCCCGCTTCTACAGTGCGCCGATACGATCGCAGCTCTGCAACCGCCTTTTGTTGATTGCCGTCTAGATTAGCGGGCTTCGGTTCCCGCAGACTGGCCGCAACCGGCGATCGACTGGCTGCTGTGGCGATTTGATTCCAGTCCGGGTCTGATGCCTTCCGAAGATAATTCTGCGTTGGAAGCGATAGAAAGGCTGTTTTTGTAAATGGAAATGGACCAGCAATTTGTCTCAGCTCATTGCCCTGATTGAGCTGCTGCTGGATTAACTGCTCAATCTGCTGGTTCACCACTGGATCCAGCATCAGTACTGAAATGGCATCTTTACGGGCCGCTTTGCGCTTTTCCTCCGTTGCTTTCGTATCTTCTACCGTTACGGTCGCTGGAGCGAGGATGGTCTGAGGAGCCGCTTTCCCCACATCCAGCTTTGGCGCATTATAAAAACGATGCCCCACCACACTGGTCAAGGCAACGATCGCCACCGCAACATACAGGTAGGAATGGGACGCTTTTCCCGTCAATGCGGGCATCCCCACTGGGCCTGTTTGCTGAGGCGACGGATCAGTCGGGTGCTCTGCTGGTGTGAGCTTCGATGGTGTACCGGCCACCGGACGCGATCGAGCCGAGGGTAATAGACTGTGGAATGCGGGATACTTGCCAACAGTCTGCCGCAACATCGTTCCACACTGGATCAAAAGTCGCTCACCGCGATCCAGACGTGGTCGCCCAATCGGTTGTACCAGTCGCTGAAACAGTTTCATAGTTGCACGCAAGCGCCCTGCCAACAGCAGCGACTCCAGATTGGGTAACGGGACTGAAATGAGACAGCTAACATTAGACTCTTATTATAGGAAGCCACTTTACTGTTGAAAGCCCCGTCGGACTTTAAGCCAGACGGGACAGAAGCAGTCTAATCCCGTGAACGGGGACGAATAATACCCGGAGCCGCGATCGCAGGCATTGTAGCAGTGAGTGCCGCTGTATCGTAGCCTCCCGCCCACACAGTAAACAAATGGTCGGTCAATTGTGCGATCGCTGCACCCGATAATCCCCACCGCAGAGGCACCATCGAATCTGGATCAGGATGCATTGCCAACTGCCACGACAGCGGCAGTCCGTTGAGGGTGCTGTAAGCACCGCTGATCGCCCCGGTCAAGGCACACGTCGCTGGTGCCGCATAGCCCGAACGAGCCACTCGAACCATCGCCAGGTGCAACTGATCGGGCGTCGTGAGAAAGCAGTAGAACGCAAGTGCAATCCCACCATACCCCGGCGTAACCAATCCAGTTCGCAATTGCTCAATCGCAGCGTGCAGTCCAGTTTTCTGCTGCACCAGCGTTTGCACCTGCTCCAGCCTGCCCACTAAATCTAGCAGGGGCGACGACGGATCAACAGTACCCTGTTTGAGGTATGCGATCGTCTGAGGAATTAAGGTCTGTGGATCCAGTCGTTCGGTGAGTGCTTGCGCGATGGCGTACCCCACCGCCAGTAGCGCAGGTTCAGCACTGACCGGGCATTGCCAGCCGCTTAGCGTTTGCTGGAGTACTCGCTGCTGTCGGTTGACATCATCGTGAAAAAAAAGCATGAGGGGGAGCGTTGCGATCGCCAGCTCAACCGCTGTCGCTGATTCATACCCGCGGTCGGAAGCCGTCAGCCGTGCCCACACTTGCTTGATTTGATCTTCCTGCCAGCGACCCGATTGGATCAGTGTTTGGGTAACGGCAATGGCGATCGCGCCACTGTGAAAAGAGTCCTGAGCCGGTACTGTGGGGGAAGCGGCTGGAGTCAGGCCCGGTCGCCATTGGTAAAAATCAACCGGAGCCAGCCGCGATCGCGGCTCCAACTTACCGTCTCGCTGGCCATCTTGCTGGCCGTTTGCTGGCTGCTGCTGGCGTTGGAAATGATGTAACCGTCCCTCCCTTCCTAGATCGTCGCCCAGGGCCGCTGCTAGCATTGCTCCCTGAAAACGACTCAACAGTGAATAGCGCATCGATTGACGATTACTCCCACTCTAGAGATTTAAGAAATTTTCCAGTTGAATTCGATCCCGACTCACCTATAGTAGCTCTAGGGTAAATTCATCGGAGTGAAATCGCTATATACAGCTATTCTCCGGTTGCCCAATTCACCCTCATCTACCAGTGTCTCCCACTATTTATATAGGATTCCGGCAATGAGTGGCAGTTTGACGTCATCTTCATCTGAGGCTAAGGCATTGCAGCACCGAGTTGGCTATCGGCACCTACTGAAACTACTGGGAGCAGGCTTGGGCTGGCTCATACTCTCGCGATCGGGAGTTGTGCTCAGCCAAACAACTGGCACATTGAGGAGTGAAGCAACAGGGCAAGCCGCTGCCGAGACACTGACTCGCCCCACGCTAAAGCCAGGGAGTCGTGGTGCTCAGGTGACGGAACTGCAAGCGACCCTAAAGCTATTAGGCTATTACAGCGGTTCGGTTGATGGTGTTTATGGTCAAAGCACAGTTTCAGCCGTGTCCCAGTTCCAACAAGCGGCTGGTCTCAATGCCGATGGGATTACCGGGCCAGCAACCTGGAATCGGTTATTTCCGTCCAATGCTGAAGGCAGCACAGCATCGGTCACCACGCCAAACCGCACCATGCCATCCACCAGTCCCCCTCCCAGTGCAACTGCCAGTAATTCAGCCGCATCCTTTCCAGTTCCTGCTGGCGTCAGCACCTCAGCCGGAAACGAGACGACTCCTGCAACGGGCCAGCCTGCTGCTCCAAACCGCCCTACAACCAGTTCGACTTCAACCAGAAAGCCAGCCAAACCAACGTCCAATCCCCCTGCAACAGAGACGCGTCCCACCGCAACCAGCCAACCAGTCACACAGTCAGGCGCTGAACCTGTAGGTCTGCCAGTCTTAAAACAAGGGATAAGAGGGCCAGCCGTGACGGCACTTCAAGAACGGTTACGCGCGATCGGCCTCTTTAAAGGGGTAGCCGATGGCGTCTTCGGGCGCGCGACATTGGCTGCCGTACAGGCCGCACAGCGTCGGTTCAAGCTCGATCCGGACGGTGTGGTTGGGCCAGCGACATGGAGTGTGTTGCTGCGGTAGTAGCCCTTGATTAATCAAAGGCTGGTGTCGAAAAAAGGCTGGGATCAAAATTCAGTAAATTTCGCGTCGCCGTCGCCCACGGTTCCTATCTAAGCTTAAGTTCTCTCGATCGCCGCCCTCACGTCAATGCTCACTGCAGTAGGACTGGCAACTCCTTCCGTGATCAGAGTATTTAGGATCCGAGTCTGACATCATCCCACTTCAGCGTGTAGCGCTTTTCAGCCCAACGGACTTCGAGGGGCACCGGGGGCTCGACGGCAAGCATTCCAAACCCTATGTCTAATTCAAAGCGATCGCGGGAGCACAATCGCAGCTTAACTCAGGGCAACTTGCTCAACCGAATGACCAACCGCATTCGGCAATCCCTTGAGCTACAGGAAATTTTGTCTGCGACGGTTGCAGAAGTCCAGTCATTTTTAGGCACTGATCGCATCAAAATTTATCGGTTTCAACCGGATGGGTCTGGTCAAGTCATTGCTGAGGCAACCCACTCAGGGCGCTTACCATCCTTGCAAGGACTATACTTCCCAGCCAGCGATATTCCATCTTATGCCAAAGAGCTGTTTGTCAAAGCACGGCAACGCGTCATTGTCGATGTGCCGTCCCAAATAACTACCCTGAGCCGTTTAGACCCTACCCAAACGGCTACCCCCCTCACCCTGGATGACATTTACACCACTCCCATTGAAGACGTTCTTCAGCGTCCTGTGGATCCCTGTCATCTGCAATATCTAACCGCGATGGGTGTGCAGTCATCCCTGGTCATCCCAATCCTGCACCGCCAAGAGCTTTGGGGTCTGTTGGTTTCGCATCATGCTAAACCTAAACAGTTCTCCAAACAGCGGCTGCAGACGGTGCAGATGGTCGCGGATCATGTATCTATTGCAATCGCGCAATCGCAGCTATTAACCAACACCCGCGCGAAAGCCGACCGAGAAGCCGTCATCAACCAGATCTCGACGCTACTGCACGCGCCGATCCCAGTCGGCGAGGTGCTGCAAACCGTTTTAGAACGAGCCGTCAAGGCTGTCGATGGAGCTGGTGGTCGTCTTTACTTAATGGCCAATGAGCTAAGCTCAATGACACAGCTTTATACCGTTGGTGCCCAACCCGTAACGCGATCGACGGAGCCACCTCTGGAAGCGGGTTCTTTTTGGCAACAGTTCATTGGGCCTGAAGCATCCTCCCCGCAGCACTCTGAAATCGATCCAAACATCTGGTTAGCACTCAACCCCGACCACCGTGATCGCGATTGGGCTACCCTGCATCAACAAACAGTGCACGATTTATGCCTTGTCAACGACATTACCCAGGAACCGCTCCTGGAAGTGGTGCAATCTCGATTTCAAGACACCCACATCCGCAGTTTGCTCGTGATGCCTCTACGCTATGGCGATGTGCCGCTGGGTTGTCTAACGATCTTTCGCAACGAAATTGACACCGATGTTAGCTGGGCCGGTCGGTTTGACCCGGATGAACGGCATCAATGCGTCCGCAGCTCGTTTGAAGTATGGCGTGAACTCAAACGGGGCCAGATCCGACCCTGGACGACCAACGAGATTGAACTGCTGCGATCGATCGGCACTCATTTGACGATGGCCGTAATGCAACACCGACTTTACCAATGCGAGCGAGAACAGCGCATCCTGGTCGAGATGCGAAACTCTGAGCTGAATGTTGCACGCACCTCTGCTGAAGCAGCCAGCCGTCTCAAGTCAGATTTTCTCTCGTCTACCAGCCATGAACTACGCACCCCGCTGGCCTCAACGTTGAACTACCTTGAACTGCTCAGGAGCGGCCTGTATGACAATCCTGAAGAGCTACAGGAATATATCAACATCGCTTACCAGTCAGCCAAAAATTTAGTTGACATCATCAACGATATCCTGGACATCGCCAAGATCGAAGCAGGACGGATGTCCGTTCAATTTGAGACGGTCGATCTGCGCAAGATGCTGCAGCAGCAGGAAGATCTCTTTCGACCAGAGAGCCGACAGAAGGGCATTGCGCTGGTCGTTGACTGCCAGGTTGAGCAGCTACAGGCAGACGCCGTTAAGCTGAGGCAAATTCTCACAAATCTACTGGCAAACGCCTTTAAGTTCACCAACACCGGTCGGATCGTCGTTCGTGCAAGCCAGCGCTGCAACACCAGCCATCCGTCTCGCCCAGTGGTTGAAGTGTCTGTCACTGATACGGGCATCGGCATCGATCGCGAACACAAGGATTCACTCTTCGAACCGTTTGTGCAAGCAGATGGTTCAATCAAACGGCGCTATGGAGGCACAGGCTTAGGTCTGACGATTTGCAAGCGTCTGGTGGAGTTAATGAATGGGCAAATTTGGCTGGAAAGCCCTGGCAAAGGACAGGGTACAACCATTACCTTTACCCTGCCAGCTTGGCCACACGCCCAACCAGGACAAAGCCACTAACCGTGATCGCCTTGAACCTGTTCGAGGGTCGATCGCGACCTGAAATGATTGCTCAATGAGGCCTCAGTCATGTCTGGTTTAAACGTGCTGCTGGTTGATGATGATGATTTATTGGCGAAAGGAACCGCCAAACTGATTCAACGCCTGGGTGGGCATCAGGTTGACATCACGGCTGAACCAGCCGATATTTTCCAACGCTGTCGATCGCAGTCCATTGATATTGTGCTGATGGACGTCAACCTGCCCGAAGCCGAATGGTTAGGACAACCCGTGAGCGGTGCTGACCTGGCACACATACTCAAAACCCAGCCCCAAACAGCCCATATCCCGATCATTCTCGTCACGGCCTATGCAATGCTCACCGAGCGTCAACCCTTGCTAGATCTGTCGCAGGCCGATGCACTCTGCGTTAAGCCCATTACCAACTATCAAGACCTCCTTCAGCTCATCGATCGCCTGTGCAATCAGCGATCGTCTCAGTAAGCTGACTGCCGATTCTAGCCTTTCGTCCGCGTTCGAAGCCACGCGATCGCGGTTGATACCGCTTGTTCCTTAAAATCGTGAATTTAATCAAACCGCAAATCCTCTGTACGGGCGTTCGCTTTAGCGTGTGCTTTGCACTCAGCCTTGAAATTCATCGAAGCAACGACTGGGCAGGCTTTGGCCCTACCAGCGTTCGGACTGATCTAATTCGCATTCCTTAGCCTTCCGGCTTCTCGATCAGCACCGTCACAGACGCCACTGCAACTAGCATTTCATCATTTTTGTCGTTAAGCGATGCGATCGCGCGGCCCTGTACAACCATGCCACCCGATTCAACCGTTAGCGTTTTGCGTCCAAAGGGTAGCACAGACAGCACCTCTGCCTCCCGTACCTGCTCAGGATAGGGCACAGCAACCTGAACCGCCACAATCATTTGATCTGGATCGCTCAATCCTGCAACCTCCCAAATACCTGGAAGAGCGTTATGCGCGATCGCATTGCGGACAGCACGGGCCGCCGCTACGGTCGGTTCCTGCCCATGCTGGTCGACCCCCATTCCCATCTCAATTACAAACCGTTTGCGTGGCATAACACCTCAAAAGACGTTGGTTATAAGTCATCGTTGTAATCGCCAGCAGACTGAGGGAAGGAAGCAACGATTCCCAAAACCGATTTGCTGAAAACAGATTGATGAAGACCGCTGGCCTTATCCATCCTCACATCTGCACCCGGCTCACTTTTCACGCCTCACCCCTGATTTTGGTCTGCGCAATCAGCTGTAAAGCTGTCAGCATAGCAGGTGTGTCGTGCGAAATCTGCTGGCTCAGGTTAAGCTGTGTCGCGATCGACTCCAGCGTTTCTCCCTGCTGCAGGCATTCGCTCAAGGTCGTGACTTCATTCCAGGTCAAATCACTTTCTACGTAAGCTTTGGCGATCGCGATCGGTAAATCTGCGTGCGGATTACCTTCTGCTCGCGTCATCATGTTGTGCCCGATTGCCAGGGCACGATCAAAGCATTGATACCAGCACCTGGGCTGATATTGCAACGCCGTCTGAAACAGTTGTTCATGCTCTTCCCGATCAACGGCGCGATCGCTCTCGCTCGACACAATCAGCATTGGTGCCATTGGTTGCACCTTCGCGCGTTTGAGAATTTCTTGCCCCATATCAAGAAATGTGCGTAACGCTGGCATACGAAAGCCCCTGTAGCCAAAGTTGGCCACTCCGGGCTGTGTTTTCCATTCAAAGTAAACGTTCATCCGCTCGACAACCCAATCGACAAACGCATTTGTCCCACTCAGATAGGGGGCAAACAGCAGCACGCGATCGATCTGCTGCGGATACGTCAACGCCAGCCATGCCGCAAGCGTGCTACCGCCTGAGAGTCCCCCCAGGACAACGCGATCGCCCAACGACTGGGCATAGGTTAACCAGTTCTGCCCAAATTCCTGGTAGATAAATGGATTCTCCGGAAGTGGTGGTGGTGCCTCATCGTTCCAGTCTCCGGCCTGTCCGTGTCCTGGTAACAGCGGAATCAGCACGTTATAGCCCGACTGAAAAAACGCGTTGCCGATCGGGGCAAACTGCTCCGGTGAGGCAGTAAACCCGTGAAAAAAGACAATCACCTTCGCTGTTGGCTGAAGCTGAAGTAAAAATCGAGAACGGCTCGCTTCATCCCTTAGACCCAGAGCATCTTCTCGATCTCTCGTCTTTTGAATTAACGCCTGAGCATAATCAGCGTAATCGGTCATTTTCATCCAACCCTTTCGTGCAATCCCCCTGCGTTACTGCATTGCTTACAGCAGACATCAAGGTAGTTTCTAGTCGTCGCCATCCAGCGGGTAGTAGAGGCGAGTCAGAGCAACAATCCAGCCTGCATGTTGCTGCCGTTGGCCACGTTCTTAGCGCTCTGCCCCAAGCCATAACTCGAAAACAATCGCGTTAAATCGCCCCAAAGAATCAGACAAGCGATGAATTCCCCCATGACACTGCTCTAAACCAGTGAATTCATAGAAAACCCTGGTTCGCCATCACCCGACCGGGTACAAAAGAATAATTTTTGTAAACATTGACCTTTTTGATTCTAAACTGTATGATTAGATACAGAAAGATAAATCGTTCATCTAGAGTTCTACAGCTGGAATTAGATCAAACGCTTCGGGCAGGATCTTTCAGAGGTAGAGACCGGACGGAAGTAGGGAGTCATCCCGAAGGAACGCGCCTCTCGCAACACAACATCTAGGAGGCGAACATGAAACTCACTTATCGCGGCGTTAATTACGACTTCAATCCTTCTTCGCTGCAATATCGCGGCGCGAAGCAACGGTTGGCCGAGGTTGCTAAGACAAGAGCATTGGGAGCAATCTTGACCTATCGGGGAACTGCTTACACGTTCGAGCCGACGTCTGAAGCCGTGGCCGTTGGGCCGCACGTTACTCCGGGCACGGTGCTGACCTATCGTGGATTCTCCTACACGATTCAGCCAGCAGCCCAAACCGTACCGGCCCCAACGGTTGCAGCACAGGAATCTAACCAACGGTCAAAGCACCTGTCCGCTCGATTCAAGAGCAGGAGCGCGTCTTGACTATCAATCATCATCGCGCGATGAAGCATCGTCAGCAAGTCATGCTGGCACGATCGACCGCTGAACTGGGCGTACCCCAAACAGCTCTCAAGCACTGGGAACGAATTCAAGAAACCTTCAACCCAGCGTTTCAATCTACCTACGATCGTAGCCACGCTGCTCTGAGCTAGTTAACGCTGACCAAGGCTCTTGAACGAGTCCTTGCCTGATTGTCTCCGATTCGGTGCATCACAATAGCCGCTCCACTCCAGGGGCGGCTATTGCACTTTAAAACCACTATTTTTAACTGTTAAATGCAAAACAATTAAGGGAACGATCATCAGAGGATGTCCGAGCCGTCCCCAAATGTGATGCTGTAGCTGGCGGCAGGCCATACCGGATGAGTGCCATAAACCGTCGTACACGCTGCGACCCGAAATGCAAAGGCCTACATGACAGCCGAGCAATGTAATGCTGTACCCCAGGCAGAACGACAAAACCCCTGTTAAGACATCCGCTCCGAGTGATATGCATTTAATACACCCGCTCCATGAGTTCTCCATAAGCAGCCGTTTCAATCGAATGAAGGTGGCATCAAATGGCGAGTTCGATCGCGATCGCGTTAGGAATGGTCACTGCTTTTGATGATGTTCCTATAGGATTGAATCCAATGAGCGGGATGACTAGCAAGATTCATCAGGTAAGAAGAATGGGACTGAGCAAATTTGATGCGGATCAGGTCAAACGTGCGTTTACCCTACTGCAATCCAGTGGTATTGAGCCAACGGCTGAGACAATTCAAGCTCTGGTTGAAACAGCCGAAGCCCACTATCCCAACGATCCAAACAGTTTAGAGAAAGCAACCCAGTCGATGGTGGAATTTTTTACAGGCTCACCTGCTGCCCGCGAAAAGGATGAACGGCCCTGGGAGCGGCTCTGGCAGTGGGCCTTTTCAGTCCTACGGATCTGAACATAAGAACCAACTTGAGGCAGACGCGCCGCTATGTGTCTGGCTGTTAAACTTTGGCGTAAATTGCGCTTTTGCCCTCTATGTCTTTAGTTTACCAGGCACCAAAACGCCGCAAAGAGATCCTGCGAGTCGTTCAAGCAGTTGCAATCATTATTGTGGGGGTGTCTCACTTTGCAAAGCCAGAACCGTACGTCAAGATCGTGCCGCCACAGTTGCTCCACCCACTCGAACTAGTCTATATCAGCGGTTTTTTCGAGATTTTAGGTGGTATAGGCCTCTTGATCCCCTACGTGAGTGTAGCGGCAGCATGGGGTCTCGTTGCGCTGTATATTGCCGTATTTCCAGCCAATATCAACATGACGTTGAACGACATTGAACTGGAAGGAATTCCCCATAATCCAGTGCTCTACTGGGTCAGACTGCCACTACAAGCTGTGCTAATTGCTTGGGCCTGGTGGTATACCCGCAGACCAGACGATCAGCCAGGAGCCTCAACAGTTGCCGCGATCGCAGCATCGTTCCTGCCTGTGAAAAAATGAAAATTTAATCGGAGAAAACTGGGGGACTCTAAACGTCTAGTTTTCCCAGAATGACAGCCGTTCTCAATCGAGTCAGCCATATTTTGTCACGGTCGAGAGTATGGCGATGCAAATGAAAACGGCTGTTGGGACTAACACCGATTCCCTGAATTCGGTTTACAAATTCTCGTCAGGGCATACAGCCACACAGACGGGCATTTGTAGTCCTATGGGTCGAAACGGGTCTAAGGAAGCATTTTGGATCGCACTTCGCCGCTTTAAAGTACCTTCTGACGATAGGCCAAGACAAGTCAGAAAGGCGACCTGGATCTGATGCTTGAACAATTGGCATTTGGCTCCAGCTTTCGGCCCCGCTCGACCAGCACCGTTTAGGCGGACTTTGTGCCATCAAGTGAAGACCGAGCCGCGAGTGCCAGCAAAATTCTGGACGTGCCGGTAAAGATAATGCTGATCCCTACAAGCAATCCGATCGCAAACGGACCATTGAACGGCCACTCAAACCAGATCAAACCACCCAAAATTAGCGTTGTAATACCGTTAGCTAATGACCAAACCCAATTTGACTCCGCTCGGCGTTGAAAGGCATAAACAATCTCAAACACACCCTCTACCAACAGAAATATACCCAGCGCTAATGTCAATGTGAGAATACCCTGGAGTGGATAAACAAACAATAGTAGTGCCGTGGCAATGTAGAGAATACCCAGGAGGATTTGCCAAATAAATCCTCTTTCCTGGCGCGTTTGAAACGCATACACCAGCTTTGAAATTCCGCCAAAAAGAATAATCCAACCGATCCAACTTTCGACTGCAAGCGTGCTAAAAAATGGGAACGCGATCGCGGCAACTCCTAACAGAATTAGGAGCACGCTAACGACAATTGATCCATTCAAATCGCGCTTGGTTTCATTATTAGTGGAAACACCAGTGCTCATGAAATACCTCACTCAGCTTTAACTCAGGGTATGGAACGAAACTACGATCTCGAATTGCTCTACTGTTGCGATAGAGCATACTCGTCAAGACATTTCACATCCACACACTGAAAGTGAACCACATTGCGAACTGAATTAACAGTATCAAAGGAAAGAGCATTTAATCAGTACGTACATTACAAACCCACCTTAAAGTAGATGATCAAAATATCCATTCTTTAACGTGTTTAACTGGTCGCTTTAACATGTTTTCTCCATTGCCAGCTTTCCATTGCCAGCTTTATAGATGCTTGGGCCAAAATTGGTAGCTCTGGTTAAAGTGCTGAGAAACCAGCCGGCCATCCTGGTAAATTCCTGTTCCACCGCAGCCTGAGCAGCGATCACTTAGCGGGGACGGGTTGATAACGCACCAAGTCCCGAATGCGATCGCGCGGCAATCCGAGCGACTGGCTGATGGCTACTTCAATTTGGGTAGGGTCAGTGGTTGGAAACTGGTACACCAGTTGAGTCAGCGCTGAGTTGGCCGTTTCAACCGTGACAGTCGACGTTTGGTGATGTAAGTGAATCACAACCGTGATAGCCTTCAGTTTCGGCGGTTGCTGCGGCGGCTGACGATCGCCCTCCAGGTAAATGCTTGTCTTGTCAAACCGTGTCAGCATGTGATCGGTCAAAATCCCACTGCTTAGCCAAAGCCCCAAGCCCAATAGTGGCAGCACAAGCCAGAATTCTAATCCCAGTGATCGCCATGCTTGAATCCAGCGCGGTCGAGCCATAGATACCGTCAGCCTTTGATGTCAACCAATACGACGCCAGTGATAGAAAATTGTCATCGCCATCTTACTCTAATGCTTTCATTTCCAAACCGCGAAAGTGCGTCGAGTTCGCCTGTGCCTCTACGAGTCAGCCTATGGGATCGGTGATTGCAATTTGACTGACTCGCCAACTCTTTTCCAGTGCCTGTGTGGGTAGCGATCGCACTCTTCCAAAACGAAACGGTTTACCCTGGTTACAGTACGTTGGACAGGATCGATGTCGGAATTAGCACGAATCGTAATTTATCCGATTAAGTCGCTGGATGGCGTAGGGATCGCAGAGGCACGGGTGCTAGACAGTGGTGCACTCCAGCATGACCGTGAGTTTGCAATCGTAGACACCGACGGTAAGGTGGTGAACGGCAAGCGTACGGCGAAGGTGCATGGCATTCGTGCCCGCTTTGATTTGGCTGAGCGTACGGTTATGCTGGCGACTGGGGTTCAGGGAGCGTCGCCGATGACATTTCATCTGGATCAGGAACGCAGGGCTATTCAGTCATGGTTAGGGGACTATTTTGGGTTTGCAGTTAGACTCATTCAAGACAAGACGGTTGGCTTTCCCGATGACACCGATTCTCCTGGCCCCACGATCGTCAGTACAGGGACACTGCAGGCGATCGCAGACTGGTTCCCCACCTTGAGTCTGGAGGAAACGCGCCAACGATTTCGATCAAATTTGGAAATTGCTAACGTCGAGCCATTTTGGGAGGATCGTCTGTTCAGCGCTGTAGACCAGACGGTGCCCTTTCGAGTTGGTGATGTGCTGTTTGCGGGCGTTAACCCATGTCAACGATGCGTTGTGGTGACGCGCAACCCCATCACTGGAGAAGCAACGCCCAATTTTCAAAAGACCTTCATTGCTAACCGCAACGCCACCTTACCGACCTGGACAGACGTTTCGCGCTTTAACCACTTTTTCCGACTGGCAGTGAATACCCGTCTGCTCACTGCACAAGCTGGAAAGGTGCTACGTATCGGCGATCGCGTCACCGGTTCGACTGGGTTGGTTTAGGGCAACAAAAAGCCGGTTCGCTTTTCGACGTAGTCCAAAATCATCTGATACGTCTCCGGATCGCTTTGTTGGTTGACGACGATCGTGGTGTTGCCATCCAGCAGGGTAAACGACAATCGCGCGTTTGGCACGTAGGCAAACGCTGTGACTCGATCCAGGTCGATCACATAAGTATTGCGCTCGTAGGTAAGTTTGATCCAATACGTCACAGAATGTCCTCATTCACCGTCCGTCTGTGGCTCTGGATCGCGATCGTGGTTCATCGCTACAGCACCTCAACCGGCGCAGCCATAGCTGTCTGAATATGCGGGATACCAGCATTCTCAACCGCTGTATTCACGATCCTGGCATCGTGGGACAGGTCTAATGCCGCCCCCACAAACCCTTTAAACAGGGGGTGCGGTGAGCTTGGGCGCGATTGAAACTCTGGGTGAAACTGGGTGGCAATAAAAAACCGATGGCTGGGCAACTCGACGATTTCAACGAGCCGACCATCAGGCGAGGTGCCGCTCACCACATAGCCCGTTTCCACAAACAGACTGCGGTAGGCATTGTTGAACTCATAGCGATGGCGGTGCCGCTCGTAAATAACCTCATCTTGATAGAGCTTAAACGCGAGGGTATTGGGAATGAGTCGGCAGGGGTAGAGTCCCAACCGCATTGTACCGCCCAGGTCAACGACATCTTGCTGCTCTGGCAAGAGATTAATGACCGGGTTGCGCGCCTCTGGGACAAATTCTGCACTGTGGGCATCGGGCAAGTTCGCCATGTGGCGTGCCCATTCAATGACCGAACACTGCATTCCCAGGCATAGCCCGAGATAAGGGATGTTGTGGGTGCGGGCATATTCGACTGCCGCAATTTTGCCGTCAATACCACGGATACCAAACCCACCCGGTACAATGATGCCCTGAACCCCGGTCAGGTAGTGCGCGGCTCCGTGCTCCTGAATATCCTCAGAGTTGATCCAACGAATATTCACTTCACTATCGAGGGCGATCGCGGCATGGCGCAAGGCCTCCACGACCGACAGATACGCATCGCTCAGGCGCACATACTTGCCCACAATGGCAATCTCCACCTGCCCTTGCGGACTGTAGAGGCGTTCTACAAGGGTTGCCCACTGGGTCAAATCTGGCTCACGCTGCTCCAGTTGCAGTAGCTCCAAGGCCTGGTGCGCCAGCCCCTCCCGTTCCAAATTGAGGGGCACTTCATAAATGCTGCTGGCGTCCTGGGATGTGATCACACACTCCGCTGGCACGTCGCAAAACCCTGACATTTTTTCTTTGAGACCCGGTGGCAGGGGGCGATCGCTGCGACAAACGAGAATATCAGGCTGGATGCCGATCGATCGCAGTTCCTTCACCGAATGCTGCGTCGGCTTGGTCTTCATCTCGCCTGCGGAAGGAATCCAGGGCACCAGCGTCACGTGCATATAAAGCACATTTTGCCGCCCGACATCCTTCCGAAATTGACGAATGGCTTCTAAAAACGGTAACG
>JAJPKC010000074.1 GCA_021323955.1 Oscillatoriales cyanobacterium Centralia_MAG_596
AATGATGAAGTGGTGGCAAAGCAAGTGCAAGCCATTCTGGAGCAGTCGGCGACCCAGAGCATCAAGGCACCCAAGAACAGCTCCTTGCAGCAGGTTGGCGACTTCTATGCATCGGGGATGGATGTCAAGCGGCTAGAGGCGTTGGGCGTTACCCCACTGAAGCCGCTAGTTGATCGCATTCAGTCGATCGATTCACCGCAAACCCTGGCGAAACAACTCGCTCAGCTCCCATCATCCCTGTTGTTGTCGGCTGCGGTTGCACCCGATAAAGAAGATCAGACGGTCAATATTGTTTACTTCTCCACAGGTAGTTTGCCTTTGAGTCAAGAACGCTATCTGAGCCCAGACTTAGCTCCCATCCGTGCCGCCTATTTGAACTACATTGCAGCCAACCTGGAAATTGCGGGCAGTTCTCCCTCAGAGGCGGCGATTGCTGCCAAGAAACTGTTGGCCATGGAAACGCGCATCGCCAGCAAGTCACTCACGCCCCTGGAGCAGAAAGATCCCACCAAAACGACCAAGCGACTCTCGTTTGCGGAACTCCAGGCCTTGATACCCAATGTGGATCTCAAGACCTACTTTAAAGAACTGGGCTTACCGATCGATAAACCGTTACTGGCTGCCGATTTACGGGCATTGGCAGAAATCAACCAGATGCTCAAGGACTATTCGATCGCCGATATCAAACTGTATCTCCGCTGGCAACTCTTATACATTGCAAAAGACCAATTAACCCCAGCCTTTGACAAACCTGAACTGGCTTTCAAGCGGGTCATTTATGGCGAGAAATACGTTCTGCCCTCCCGGTCTGAACGTGTGTCTGGGCTGGTCATCGGACTCTTTGGTCATCCGGTCTCTCAGCTTTATGTCAAAGCCTATTTCTCCCCCCAGGCTAAACGTCAGGTTGAGGACATGATTGGGCGGATTCGCAATCGGTTTAGAGCCCGTCTGGTTGCCAACTCCTGGCTCAGCCCTACCACCCGCCAGGCGGCGCTGGAAAAGCTCGATCGCGCGGTGATTAAGGTAGGGTATCCCGATCAATGGATTGATTACACCCGCGTTGACATTCGCCGCGATGACTATTTGGCAAATGCGCTCAACACCGCGCAATTTCTTCAACGTCGCCAACTGTCGCAGGTAGGTAAACCCGTCACCCGTGATGAATTTAGTCTGCCCGGACTCACACTGCCGCTGGTCGTCAATGCGGCGTTCAATCAAGGAGTCAACGGCATTGAGATTCCTGCCGCCTTTCTACAGCCCCCCAACTACGATGCCAAGGCCGATCCGGCGGTCAATTTCTGCGCCATGGGTGCAGTAATTGGTCACGAACTGACCCACGGCTTTGATAGTACAGGGCGGTTGTTTGATGCCAAAGGCAATCTGCGGAACTGGTGGACGGATGCCGATGTCACCAAGTTCGTTGCCCAGACCGAAAAGCTGGTGAAACAGGCGGATGCGTACGAAGTGCTGCCAGGACTCAAGATGAACGGCAAGTTGACCGTGACGGAAAACCTGGCGGATGTGGGGGGCATCAGCCTTGCCTACGAAGCGCTACAGGAGTATTTGAAGGAACATCCTCAAGATCGACGGACGATCGACGGCTACACCCCCGAACAGCGCTGCTTCCTCTCGTGGGCACAACTCTGGGCCATCAAAATCCGAGATGGGGCACTTCGCAACCAGGTGGCAACCGATTCCCATGCTCCAGACGCCTATCGCACCTTTGCCCCCTTGCAGCATGAGCCTGGGTTCTTCAAAGCGTTTGGCATCAAGCCCGGTGATCCCATGTGGCTGGATGAAAAAGACCGCGTCAAGATCTGGTAGTTCAGAGGATGTCCAAAAGGCGGGGGTTGCTGCCCAAACTGCCCCCCTGCCCCCCAATGCTGGGGGATGTTGATTGTTAAAGTCCCCCAAACTAAAGCCTTCGGCATGCAAGAAAGGGGGATTGAGGGGGCGAGGGCAGAGTCTGTAACACTTCTCAGACAGCCTCTCAAACTGTCTGGTCATTTAAACCACCTGGTTATTCAAACCGATCGTGATGGAACATCCCACCAAAGTCAATTTCAAAGTCCGCAATCTAATTCTGGATTATGCACTGGGTGCGGCGATCGTTGCCCTATTGCCCATTGCCAACATTGGGTTACTGCAAACGATCGCCCTCTTCATTCTCAACGTGATGCTAGTGATTGGGATTGCCCGTCTCTGGCGCTTTCAAAAAGGAGGCGATTGCTTAGCCAGAGTGGGCGTGCTTTTTGGGATCGCTGGAGCCATTGTGATGGGTTTTCTGGTTTGGCTATTGGTGGTCGCTGTAGGAGTGGTGGTGCCTCTGCTGGGGTCGTTAGCACCTGGCGTCGTCGCGTTCTGTTACTTCTGGGGCGTTGGGCAAACCGTCCACCATTTCTATCTCAGTAAGGTGCCAACGGTTGCCGATCGACCGCATTTATCCGGTGAGCAAGATGAGATTTAACCGCCGTTTTTTACTCTGGTCTGGCTTAGGTGCAACGATCGCGGGGGTCTTTGGGCGCGAACAGTTAAAGCAGAACGCGTTGAAAGCAGAGCAGGCAAAGCTCCAGCAGTTGTACGATCCCACACAGCTCGTTCAAACCGCTTTTCAATCGGATGTTACATCCATCAAAGATCTGGTTGCCGTGCAGCAGAGTGCTAAGTTGCAATTGCCCACTATTCCATACAACCGTGAATGGTCAAAGCTCTTGATTGTTGGCAGCAAACTCAGTACGCAGCAATACCTGAAGGGGCAGTACCAGCCTGATTACGATGGCAGCATTTCTGCCTTACCCCTCTATACCAAGGGCTTTACAGCCTTTCAACAGATTACATCCTTTAAAGCAGCCGAACGGGTGGAAGAGTCCATTCCCTTTGAAGTGCCACTCGCAGAGTTAACCAGCACGCCTGACAATCTCAATGAACTGGGCGATCGCGTTAATCACACGAAGGATGCCATTCGGAATCAGGTGAAGGAAGTCGTAAAACAACAAATCTCAGTGTATTACGGCTTTTTGTTGACTGGCCCAGCGTTCAATCTGCTGCTGTTTCGAGGCACTCAACGGCAATTGGAATGGTTAGAAAATCTATTGGCGATTCAAGACAATTATGTCAACCCTATCAATGGCACGGTGATGGGTAAAGTCCACTCTGGCATTTATAACTTTTACAGCAAAAAGTTAGCCCAATCTGTCCGGGAAGCCGTCAAGGCCTTAAATTCCCCAAAACCATTGGTGATTTCTGGTCACAGTCTAGGGGCGGCGCTGGCGACCTTTGCTGCCATTGATCTGGCGCTTGTACTCCCAGAATTTCAACCCCGTTTGCAGGTTTATACATACGCTGGCCCCCGGTTAGGCAACAAAGCCTTTGTGGAAGCCCATAGCCAGTTAATTCCAAACCACTATCGTATTGCTAATCTGGCAGACATGATTCCCATGCTACCCCTCAGCAAACTGCTTACCGATGACTTTGTGCATGTGGGAGAGCCGTGGTCGTTTCTCTCGCAGCAGGGCGACATTATGCCCAACCACCTTGTGGAAACCTATCGTCAAGCAATTGAGCAAGGAGCAGAAACCAGATCAGATAAGGGCTTTAACAATGTACGTCTTCGTTTGTCATAGAAAGCTTGTCATAGAAAGTTTGTTATCGAAAATTGGCTTTGCCATTGATGGCACCATTGATGAGTGTGCTCACGTGCTTATACAAAACCCGTTTCATTAAGAAGCACTATTTTGGTGTAAGGACGCGAACGAAGCCATGCCAGAGGTTACGTCTCATTCACTGTGTAGCCTTGCCCCTTTGAAAACTGCCAGAAGGTGATATCGCGATGGTTCAACCACACTTGAGTCGTAAACTGTTTCAATGGTGGCAACGTTACTGGCAGCAGTTGGGGCTTGCGTTGGTTGTGGCGATCGCGCTTGTGTTATTTGCCACTCAAAACAGTCCAGCCACGTCAACCTACGACCTGGTACAGGCCAAACCATTCAACCAGATTGACGCTTACCCCATCCAACCGCTGCCCTCTTCGCCCAATTTTCGCCCCAATGGTGACTGGCTCGGACGGTTGATTCTGCCGTCGGAACAGGAGTATGCCCAGGATAAGGGCGATTGGGCATGGTTTGAGGTCTGGCATAGTCCTGATGGCGCACTTCCATCGGAGCAACCCACATCGGGGCAGAAAAACAAGGTGTTGGGGCAAAAAATCAAGCTCACCTGGCAACCCAACGACGCGAACCAGAGCTATCTCAAAGCCGTTACCCACGATGTCACCTTTGGCGAGCAGGCGCAAAAGTCCATCGAGGCTGGCAATGTGCTACCCACGCGGCTGAATGGACGCAAACAGGTCGGCCCCTTGCAATCGCTGGCGGGTGCTCGTCCCAAAGATGATGTCACCGTGCGTCTGGTTTCACCGGAGGTCAAACTGGTAATGCAACAAGGGAAGCCCGTGCTGCAGACCAATCTCGAACCGTTTCAGGTGACCGGACGCGAAGTTGGTTTAGTCACCATTCTCAAACCCGATTCAACGGTCAAGGCTCCTCTGCCGGATATGTGCCCAGGCAACCCACCCTGCCCGACGGAATACTTTCAGGCGCAGCATTTCAACCGTGCGACCAAAGACTTCAGCGGGGCGATCGAAACCATTCGCATTCCCCAGCAACCCATGTTTGGCGGTCAGCGGTTTAATTCCAATATCCGCGATCTGGAACATTCGCCTGCTGGCACTGCCGGGTGGTATGTGTACGGTAGCCGTGACCGTAAGGGCATCTTTACAGTGCAAGCGCTGAAGCCCCGATCGCTCTTTCAGCTTCAGCCCGATCGCGTGATCAACGGCACCACGGCAGGACTCCACTACATTGACGAGCAAAACTGGAAGGATGAACCCCAGCGCAAAGGCACGCTTCAGAAAGTTTTGGTCAACCCCGATCGTGATGCGTCCAAGGCTCCTGGCGCATGGAAAGTCGGCGATGTGGCTCTGGTTATTCACCTGTTTGGCGGGGTGGGTGGCGAGCACAAAGAACCGACACCGGGATGGACGGTCACGGGTCACTTTGCCTATGGCTTAGCCCAGGTTGTGCAAGAACCGATCGCTCAAGAACTCCAGTTTCAACTGCTCTATCAACAGGTTTATGCCCACAACCTGGCCGGAATTGTCTCTGGCACGCACGATTGGTCATCCTTCATGGGCGATCTGCAGCGAGGATGGTTGGGGCTCCGTCCCGTCTCGGATGTTTTGGTGAAGCTCGATTCGTTCACGACCCCGTTTACCTTTGGCAAAACCAACATTTCATTGTTTGGAGAATTGCTGCATCAGGCTCAGGTGTTGTCTGCTCGCTATCGCGTCGGTGATGGCACCGGCGTTGCAGCCGTAACGCCCTACACCTCCTGCGTACAGGATTCTAATCAGGCGCTCTACATTGCGATGGAGCAAATCAAGCAGCAAATTCATCAGAACCCGGACATTATCCAGTGGCTAAAACAGCATCCCAATGACCCAGATGTGGAACGCATCAAACGGTTTGGCGCGATCGGCAGTGCCCTCGAAGCCATGCTTACTCCCTACGGTGTGGTGCGTCCCGACTGGAAAAAGAATGCAGAAGTGCTGGCAGGCATTGACCCTACGACTCGCTTTACACGTCCTGATGGGCAAATCAAAGGCTTGGTCTCAGGCATTTTAAGCTGGCGATCGATGATGCCGCGTTGGGGGCATGATGAAGTCTCACGAGTGTTTTTGCAGAATGGTGCTCAGCTCTGGTTTTTACGCACCAATATGGTCGGCGGGAACGATCCTGCCATTGCCCCCATTCCACCCACCACGCTCTTTGGGTTGATTCCCTTTGTTGGACAAGCCGTCCAGCGCTTGACGGATGCTTTTGTGGTCTGGCCGCACGGATCGATGGTTTGGCTGGGAGCCTTAGCCCTGGGACTCTATGCTCTATTTGCCATTCCCTTCGGATTGAAAACACGGTTCCTCAAACGACAGAACGCGAGTGCCAATCCAGTGCAGGTCGTCCTCACAGCCATCTACTTATTTTTCCTGCCCGCTCTGGCAGAAGAAGTTTTCTTTCGAGTCATGCTGTTGCCTCACCCGCTAGAAGGGGTATCTGCTGGCTGGTGGCTCTTTTGGGCAGTGGTAAACTTAGGCTTATTTGTGGTGTATCACTGGGTGCAGGGTCAGTTTTTTCGGAAACACGTTCGAGAGACCTTGTGCGATCGGCGTTTCTTGCTGTTGGCTGGCTGGCTGGGCGTTATCCTCATTGGTGCTTATAGGCTAACCGGCTCTCTCTGGTTGATCACGTTCATCCACTGGCTTGTGGTTTTGGTATGGATCTTTGCCCTCGGCGGTTATGAACGGGTGCTAAAACGACGCTCCAGCAAGAAGTAGGGGCGAAGCATACCCTATGGGAAGCAAGCTACGGGCAAAAGCTTTGCAATGCAATCAAAGATCAGCTACCGAAGGTTCTGTCGCAAATCCTACGTAAGGACAAACGATTCTTCTAAGTACGGGACAAAAAGCTTGAAAAGATGAGCAGGGTAGGGTTTCATCAGAATTACCACACTTATCAGAAACCTTATGTGGACGTTCGCACATTAAACGTCGCGGACAGTTTATATGGTGGGTCCACTGGTATTGCGCCTCTGGTTTAACCCGCTGGTTCATTCAGTCGGGACAGGGCTACAGCGCTATTCGATGGCAATGACGACATCGCTCGATTTGATTACGGCGTAGGCGATCGCGCCTTCTGACAGTTCCAGTGCTTCAGCGGAGGCAGTGGTGATGATGGAAGTCAGTTCGACGGGATGCATAATCTTGAGCGTCACTTCGGTGTTGACCGACCCTTTGACAACTTGTGTGACTTCGCCCATTAAGACATTGCGAGAACTGACTTTCAGCGGTTTCTTCAATGCAGCGTCAACCGATTGCCCATGCGGTTTGAATGGCTTTTGTGGCGTGGGCGTTGCGGTGGGCTCCTCTGGCTGAATTGGAGTCGAGTATTTTAATCCCCGCAGCATCTCACGCAGAACCTCAGTTTTTGTACGCTGAGACATCTGGCAGACGGTTTCTAGCAGTTGCCGTTCTTCCTCAGAGGTCTGAAATGTGATCCATCCCTGATCTTTTCTGGGCATTTCACTACCAAAGTTTAGTTAAAAAGGTCAGTTTGGCTGGTTTGATTCTACCAACTGCACACTTACAGTGGTCATCGCCTGAGTCAGTCCCAGTTCGATCAAGCGGTGTGGGGTTCTGACTCAGCCGAACAGCGTAGTGAGTGTAAATGACTACGGCTGTCAAGGTCTCTGTCCTGCTGCTGAGCCAGGATCTTGGTTAGACAAAGATGGGCTTTCGAGTTGGACTCTTACAGCGGCCAATGGGATTTAGCTTGTTGTGAGCGTGCTGCGATCGCAACAGGGCAAATGGGCCGATTTGACAGCGGATCGAGACGGTAGATTGGTTCTGACCGGGAAGCAACGGCAACCGTGTGTTAATGTAGTAACTGCTGGGTAACAGCTTAACGGGATGTAGCGCAGCTTGGTAGCGCGCCTGCTTTGGGAGCAGGATGCCGCAGGTTCAAATCCTGTCATCCCGATTTAAATTGATAATAAGCAAGTTGATCGCTCCAGATAGTACTGATGTTGATTACGAGTGTGCTGGTCGCCCAGTTGATTATTGGCCAGCCCAATCCACATCCCAGGCCGAAGGACGTAGCTGTAAGCATCGCAAAGGTTGTGACCATTTACGCGATTGCGTGGGTCGTGCGCAAGCGTTAGAGCTGGGTCGCTGTACGAAATCTAACTGACAATCGTATAGGTCAGTCAGGATACCAGAACATGCCCTTGATGCCTTCTGGGTCAGACATAAAGCCCAAATTTCGGTAGAAATCTACTACCTGCGGGTCAGCAAATAGAGTAATGTTGCTTATATCTTCGCTTCGCAGCTTCTTGATTACCTGCTTCATGAGCGCTTTGCCCATGCCCTTACCCTGGAATTCGGGATGAACCACAACGTCCCAAATGGTAGCGTTGAACGCATGATCAGATGTCGCACGTGAAAAGCCGATCAACCGTCGGTGGGAACCGCGCTGTTCCCACATTGAAACCACCAAAAAGCTGTGCTGAATCGCCTTTTTGACTTTTCGCAGGGGACGACGAGACCAGCCCACGGCATCACACAACTCCTCCAGCTCATACAGATCGATGTCTCGCTCTGTGCTGAAGAAAATGCGGGAATTAGCGCGATCGCCAGCGGCCTTGCTGGTGTAGTCCTCCATTTGCATCGCCTGAGGTGCGGAGGGGGCGTCAGAACTGCTAAACAGGCTTTTCCAAAAACCCATGCAAGCGTGGTTAAGGTAGTAGAAGTTAGATCACAGTACTAGATAGTATACGCTCTGTGCCCTTTACTCGTCCGTTTACAATGCCGGATTCATCTAACATTCCAACATTGCCCCAAGAAAATGGCACAAATCTTGGAAATATGCTGATCATTGACCTAAAGTTAAGTCTTCGCCAGCAACCAACTGCTCCACTGTTAAAGATGGTCTTAACCTAACAAACGAGTTTTCTGAATTATGACCTTGGGCTTGAAGTCATCGACACTGGAACTATTGAAACGCTTCAATCGGGCGTTTCCTCAATTCTACGAGCAGTTTGTTAGCAGTGAGATTCAGCTGCAAAACCTGAGGCTGGCCTACCATCTCTACAAAACCAAGCAGGCCGTCATCGAACTCAAGCAGGAAGGCAGCAAAAGCGCGCTTCACTTCGCTTACCGCAATCAATCTTTCTTGCTCAGCGACATTTTTGGGGTACTGGCAGCTTACGGCCTGACGATTCACAGCCTCAGCCTGTACGGTCAGATTTATCCGCCGATGCTGGTTTTTGTCAAGCTGATCGTGTCGCGGAGCGGCAAGGCTCTGACTGAGAAAACGGCAGAAAACGTTTGTCGTGCGATTCGGGAAGCACTGGCAGGGCGCTTTGAAGTCGAAGAAATGCTGGCAGTCGAATTTAATCTGGACGCCGGGTTAGAGCAAGTTGAAACTGAGTTTTACGTCGATCCGGTCTTTCACCTTCCCGCCCTGCTCATTGAAGCAGATAACCAGCCAGGATTGTTCTATAAAGTGATGTATGCCATCTGGCAGGAAGATTTACTGGTGGTCAACGCGAATCTACTTGTTTGGCGAGGCCGGACACGCCTTATTCTTTATCTTCTTGGCCCCAATGAAAGTCTGATCCCTGAGTATCTGGGGCAGAAAATTGCTGAAGGTGTCAAACAGCGGCTGCTCGGTCGCCGATTTTAGGTGGGGCTAGAGGATCAAGCAGCAAGGGCGAGAAATTTTCGCTTTCTGCCAACCTGGGGTCTTTCTGCGTTCGCTTCCCAGATCAGGCTACGATGGAGGGATGCCGACGATAGATATCTTGGGGGTGCCACACGCTTACGAGCTGACACCACCCACTGCTGCAAAAGATGTACTGGTATTTATGCACGGCTGGCTCCTCAGCCGGCGCTACTGGCAACCGTTAATTGCCCAATTGTCATCAGAGTATCAGTGCCTGTCCTACGATTTACGGGGATTTGGGGACTCTCAGGCGGGTGTGAGGGCCGATCGGGTCGCGCTGGGCTATGGGTTGACGGACTACGCGCACGATTTAGCGCTGCTGATCAGTCAGTTGCAGCTTACAAGTGTCTGGCTGGTGGGCCATTCGGTGGGCGGCAGCATTGCATTATGTGCTGCAGACCAATTACCGCAACAGGTGAAGGGTGTCATCTGTCTCAATTCGGGTGGTGGAATTTACCTGAAGGAGGAGTTCGATCGCTTTCGGGCAACGGGGCAACAATTAGTAAAACGACGTCCGCGCTGGTTGTGTCACCTGCCCTTGCTGGATTTGTTATTTACACGCGCAAGCGTGGTACGGGCAATCGATCGCCAGTGGGGACGACAACGCCTGGTGGACTTTGTTACTGCGCAGCCAGAAGCTGCATTGGGTCTATTACTCGATTCAACCACCGAGGCCGAAGTGCATCGCCTGCCTCAAGTCGTCTCGCGGCTGCAGCAGCCGGTCTACTTTATTGCGGGGGCGCAAGACCCGATCATGGAACCCAAATACGTGCGCCATCTGGCCAGTTTTCATCCGTTATTCCAGCGCTGTGGTGCGAACGTGTTTGAGATTGCTGGTTGCGGACACATGGCCATGATCGAGCAGACAACTGCTGTCGCGGCCCAACTCCGAACCATCCTTGCCCAGTATGATGCATGAGAATTGATGGCGTGTGGGCGAGGAGCGGATACGATGCTGGTCTGGTTTATGCATGGAGCGACGGTACGGCAAAGCGAGTACGCAGACCCATTGCGATCGCGCATTATTCGCGAATTTCCCGATCACGGGCTGCCAATTCCAGAGTTCTATTCCTGCTTTTGGGGTGATATTCTGGGCCACACCGATCAACTCTGGGACTGGATTCAGCAAGACCTGGCCGCGTTCAAGTGGGACTATCCCCAGATTGAAATCGAGGATGTGTTCCACTACAGTCAGCGGCGCGAACAGTTGATCACGGGCTTCTTCAACGATATCTTTAGCTATCTCAACACGCGGCAGGGGCGTGAAGTCAGGCGGGCGATCGCGGTGCAGTTTCTCAGCTTTCTGGCCGACAATCCACTTGAGGACGATCTGCACATCGTGGCGCACTCGCTCGGCAGCGTCATCTTGTGGGACATTCTGTTTTCCGAAAATTTTGAGGCGTCTGATCCAGCATTTTACGTCCGCAATGTGATCAGGGGGCTAAGTGGGCCGGGAACGGGCCGCAAGGTCAAGCTCAGAAGTGTCACAACGCTGGGGTCGCCGATCCTGATCTTCAGTCAACTGCTCCGCTTCAATGCCGCACAGCTACGGCAATTTGCACGTCGCTATACCGCTACACCCTTGCGTTGGATCAATATCATTCATGCCTCGGATGTGTTTGCCTATCCCATCCGCGCCAGTCTGGAGCTAGAAGACGCTAACCTGTACTTTCGTGATCATTATCTGGGTGAACGCAACTTCCTCAAAAAGAAGATGGGTGATGTCACAATGGCACTCGGTCTGACTGCAGACCACACGCGCTACTGGCGCAGCAGTCGCGTGGCCGATCTGGCGATCGCTAACCTGTTAGGCGATTACACGAGGCTCGAGCAAATCAGCCCCATTCTGGAGTTTGGCGAATTTGATTAACGGGTGCGTTGACCGGGGCCGCGCGGGTCAGAGACGCGCTTTGAGCGTAAACTATACGGACGATCGCGCATCCTGATACATTGGTACTAAGGTATGTTTTCGGCTCAGCCGAAGCATTGGGCGATCGCGCATGACCCACATTTAGCGTTATTTGTCATCAAAAAGTCTAGCCGTAGCGCCAACAATCGAGTACCCTTAATTGGTTCGTTTGATGCGTGAGTAACTATGTCCTTTGTTGGTCTGCATATTCACAGTGACTACAGCCTCCTTGACGGTGCCAGTCAGCTACCGGATCTGATCGATCGCGCGATTGAGCTGGGGATGCCCGCGATCGCGCTGACGGATCACGGCGTCATGTATGGGGCGATCGAGCTGCTGAAGGTGTGCAAAGCCAAAGGCGTCAAGCCCATCATCGGCAATGAGATGTACATCATGAACGGCGACGTGACGAAGCAAGAGCGTCGTCCCAAGTACCACCAGATTGTACTGGCGAAGAATGATGTGGGCTACAAAAATCTGGTCAAGCTGACGACGGTATCGCACCTTAAAGGCTTTCAGGGTAAAGGCATGTTTGCCCGTCCCTGCATCAACAAAGAGCTACTGGAGCAGTACCATGAAGGGCTGATTGTCACCAGCGCGTGCTTGGGTGGCGAGGTGCCGCAGGCGATCTTACAGGGCAAGCCAGAAATTGCGCGACGGGTGGCGCAATGGTACAAAGATCTGTTTGGCGATGACTACTACCTGGAAATTCAGGATCACGGCTCCCAGGAAGACCGCATTGTGAACGTCGAGATCGTGAACATTGCCCGTGAACTCGATATTAAGATCATTGCCACCAACGATTCTCACTACATCTCTTGCTTTGATGTGGAGGCCCACGATGCGCTGCTGTGCATCCAGACGGGCAAGTTGATTTCAGAAGACAAGCGGCTGCGCTATAGCGGCACAGAGTATCTCAAATCGGCGGAAGAGATGCGCTGGCTGTTTCGCGACCACCTGCCTGAGGATGTGATTGAGTCCGCGATCGCCACCACGATCGAAGTGGCAGAGAAGGTTGAGGAGTACCACATTCTGGGGGAACCCCGGATTGCAGATTATCCCATCCCGCCGGACTACAGCACCGCAGACGACTATTTTGAGCACGTTGCCTGGGCTGGCCTGCTCGAACGGTTCAAGTGCCAGTCGCGGGACGAGATCAAACCGGTCTACCGCGATCGCATGGTCTACGAACTCAAGATGATGCAGCAGATGGGCTTTGCCACCTACTTCCTCGTTGTGTGGGACTATATCGCCTACGCCAGAAAGCAACACATTCCCGTTGGCCCGGGGCGCGGTTCGGCTGCCGGGTCTCTGGTTGCCTACGCTATGGGCATTACGAATATTGATCCGGTGCATCATGGTTTGCTGTTTGAGCGGTTCCTTAACCCTGAACGCAAGTCCATGCCGGATATCGATACGGACTTCTGCATTGATCGTCGCGAAGAAGTCATCCAGTACGTCACCGAAAAGTACGGCACTGAGCGGGTCGCCCAGATCATCACCTACAACCGCATGACCTCCAAAGCGGTGCTGAAAGATACGGCGCGGGTGTTGAACATCCCTTATGGCGACGCTGACAAAATGGCAAAAATGATCCCCATTGTGCGCGGCAAGCCCACCAAGCTAAAGGTGATGATCTCGGACGAGACTCCTGCACCGGAGTTTAAAGAGCGATACGACAAAGACCCGATCGTGCGCCAGTGGATTGACACCGCGATTCGTATCGAAGGCACTAACAAGAGCGTCGGCATCCATGCGGCTGGAGTCGTCATTTCCGCTTGCCCCCTGGATGAACTGGTGCCGCTTCAGCGCAACGCGGATGGGGCTGTCTTTACCCAGTACTTCATGGAAGACATTGAATCCCTGGGGCTCCTGAAGATGGACTTCCTGGGCCTCAAAAACCTGACCATGATTCAAAAAACGGTCGATCTGATTGAGCAAACCAAGCATGAGTCGATCGACATGGACAGCCTGCCGCTGGATAACCCCGAAGTCTATAAACTGCTGGCACGCGGTGAACTCGAAGGCGTTTTTCAGCTCGAATCATCGGGGATGCGCCAGATTGTGCGCGACTTGAAGCCAGACTGTCTGGAAGACATTTCCTCTGTCCTGGCCCTTTATCGTCCTGGGCCACTGGATGCGGGACTGATCCCAAAATTCATTAACCGCAAGCACGGACGTGAGGCGATCGACTATCCCCACGAAATCCTGACCTCTATCTTGAACGAAACCTACGGCATCATGGTCTACCAGGAGCAGATCATGAAAATCGCGCAGGACATGGGCGGCTACTCCCTCGGTCAGGCGGATTTGCTCCGTCGCGCGATGGGTAAGAAGAAGAAAGCCGAGATGGAAAAGCACCAGGAGCTATTCGTTGCGGGTGCTGAAAAAAATGGCGTGAAGGCAAAAATTGCTG
>JAJPKC010000001.1 GCA_021323955.1 Oscillatoriales cyanobacterium Centralia_MAG_596
TATCGAAGACCACTTCTACCATCGCCATCGGTGGCTTGTTAGTAGACCATCAACCCTGTCTAGCCGTCGATCTTGATCCTCAAGGGAATTTAACCTCAGGGTTAGGACAGGAAGTTGTAGAGGGACAAAAAACCATATACGACGTAATTACCAAAAGGTGTCAAGCAAGCGATGCCATTGTAGAAACAGCAAGTAAGCTTCACCTCATACCCTCTGATATTGGTTTAGCGCAAGGAGATCGGGAACTGCTTTCTACCTTTGAAGCCCACCACTTTCTCAAAGAACAGTTATCCCTTCTTACGACTGATTACCCCTTTATTTTGATTGACTGTCCTCCCAGTTTGGGGATTCTCACCTACAGTGCATTGGTTGCATCCACTAGCATCTTGATTCCTGTCCAATGTGAATTCTTCTCTTTAAAGGGCTTAGAACAACTCCTAGAAACAATCGGTTCGGTTCGCAAGCGTGCTAACCCCGATTTGAGCATTTTAGGCATTTTGCCAACGATGGCCCAAAAGACAGGCATGACCGAAGACACCATCATTAACTTAAAAGCTTTATCAGAGGATACAGGCATTCGGATCTTTGAAACCGTTCCCCGCTCAATTAATTTTGCCTACTCTAATCTCGCGGGTCAGCCCATTCATACCTTCGCTTCCAGGGAAAAGAAGCTCATCAAACCTTACAAGCAAATTGCAAATCAGCTTCTGCAACTAGTGGAGGCGTAAGATGAACCGACCTCGAATGCAAATGTTTTCTAAGACAGATCGGGTCTTGGCAGCGATTGACGGCAAACCTGAAGGAGCCCTTACACCTTCTTTAGAACAACAGCTAACGCTTACGCTCATTGACTTGCCGCCCTCCCAGCCTCGTAAATATTTCAATCCGATTAAGTTAGCTCAATTGGAAGCCTCTGTTGCGGAACAGGGGATTCTAGAACCTATGCTGGTACGCCCAAAACCGAATGGGCGTTATGAACTAGTTGTTGGAGAGCGGCGCTTTCGCGTTGCTACTAGCCTCCAACTTTCTAAAGTTCCAGTCATCGTCAAAGAGTTGACTGACACTGAAGCTTTAGAAGTTGCTTTAGTCGAAAACCTCCAACGGGAAGACCTTAATCCAGTAGAAGAACTGGAGGGAATTGTTCACCTCATTAGTCTTAAGCTGGCAATATCTCAAGCTGCTGTAGTCTCTTTACTACATCGAATGCTGAACGAGCACAAAAACCTGGTTAACAGTAGCGTTACTGTTAAAGGAGAAAGTCCTTCTAACAGTAACGCTACTGTTAGAGTCAAACAAATTTTAAGTGCGATCGGAATTACAAACTGGTTATCGTTCGTCTCTAACCGTTTACCGCTTCTAACCTTACCGCAAGAAGTTTTAGAGGCATTGCGGCAGGGACAGCTTGAATATACAAAAGCCAAAATCATTGCCAGAATTGCTGACCCGGACAAACGTCAGCAAGTCCTGGCGCAAGCGATCGCGGAGGGCTTAAGCCTCAGCCAAATTCGTCAGCTGATTGCTCCACTGCTGCCCAGCAAGCCTTCCAGTAGCGGTTTCAAGGCAAAAGTAACTCAAATACTGCAGCAGCTGAAAAAAGCAGACCTTGACTCTGATAAAAAGCAGCAGGTCAACGAATATCTTGATCGTATTCAGCAGTTACTGGAAACATAAGAAGGTCGATCACATATCAGGTCCGAACCACCCCACCCCCCCTTCATGGCGATGCACACACCTCACCCATCGCCATGCCACACCACTCCCTCACCCAACACTATCGACCCCAGACCTTTGCCGCCCTGATTGGACAGCCAGAGCTGATTCAGGTCTTGTGCGGTGCGCTCCAGACTGGTCGGATTGCGCCGGCCTACCTGTTTACAGGTGTCAGAGGCACTGGCAAGACCTCCAGCGCCCGGATCTTTGCCAAGTCACTCAACTGCCAGCGTCACGACCAGCCGACGCCCACACCGTGTGGGGTCTGTGATGCCTGTCAGACCATTGCGCGTGGCGATGCCCTGGACGTGATTGAGATTGACGCGGCCAGCAGCACCGGAGTAGACAACATCCGGCAACTCATCGAACGCGCCCAGTTTGTCCCCCTGCAGTGTCGCTACAAGGTGTTCATCATCGATGAGGCGCATATGCTGAGCACGGCCGCGTTCAATGCGCTGCTCAAGACGCTGGAAGAACCGCCGGCGCATGTCGTGTTCATCCTGGCTACGACAGAACCCCAACGACTCCTCCCGACCATCATCTCCCGGTGCCAGCGGTTTGACTTTCGCAGTATTGCGGCCACTTTGATTGAGTCGGCGTTAGCGACAATCGCGGCGCAGGAAGGGATTGCGGCCACTCCAGCAGCCCTGAAGTTCATGGCGCAGCGGGCGAAGGGAGGACTACGAGACGCGCTTAACCTGTTAGAGCAGGCCCGGCTGCTGTCGCCCATCACCCTGGAAACACTGTATCAATTGGTCGGAGCCCTGCCGGAAGACCGTCTGCTGGCACTGGTCACACTCTTTATCCAGCCCCAAGCGGACGCCATGGCCACGGCACTGGACATTTGTGAGGCCTTGTTGCTCCAGGGCCACAAACCGCTCACCGTTCTGGAAGGCTTAGTCCAGGTCGTGACGGATCTCCAGGTAGCGCTCCAGGCCCCCACCCGACCGGACCGCGTCACCGATTCAGCCCTCTGGGAACCCCTGTCGGCACTGGCGGCTGACTGCTCTGTCCTGCAGCTGCAGGTGCTGGGCAACCAGATGCGGGCAGCCGCTGACTGCATCCGGTACTCCGAGCAGGGTGGGCTGTGGCTCAAGCGACTGGTCTTAGACCTGCTGGTCAGCCATGAGTCGGTCACGGCTCCAGTACCAGGAGGCCTTTCGCTACCGCAGCAGTGGTTGATGGTGGTGGCACAACTGCCCGCCGGTATCCGACCATTGATTGACCCTGGCGTGCTCAAGCGCATTGAGTCCGGCGTCGCCACCATCACCTACGAACGGGAAATGATGGCGAGCATTGCCCGGTCTCAGGTCAGCGCCATTGAACGCGCGTTCCAGGCCGCAGGCCTGGGAGTCATGAAAGTAGTGATCGAGACGGCGTAGCGGGTGCGTCATTCATATGTGGCTGGATATCAACCGGGTTGACTACGGCCCCACCCCTTTGCAGCAGCGAGTGACCGTGACCCGCGGCGACTGCGCCTGGGCCGCCGACATTGAGCGGCAACAGCACTACAAGCAGCGGTGCGTCCACAACCGGGCGCGTCCCCTGTCCTATGCGATCGCCTGGGACGGGGACCCCTGTGGGCTACTGACGTTTGGGCTGCCGCAGTTCACAAAGCAGCGAGGCCTGTTTGGCTACCCTGGTCTGCCGACGCAATGGCAGGTGGTGGTGTTGTATCGGTTCTGGCTGCATCCCCGCGTCCAGGGGAAGTGGGCCCCCGACCGGATCAGTCCCACACGGGGCCGTCCGCTCAACCTGGCCAGTTGTGCCCTGGCACCGGTGTTGGGCGCGAAGCCAAAGCAGCCGTGCCGGTTGCAGCAGGACTGGCCGCGCCACTCCCCGCCCCGCATCCCCTACGCTCCCAGTGGTCTAAGGCTTGTGCTGGCCTACGCTGACCCGCTGGTGGGTCATCAAGGCACCATCTATCGTGCGGCCAACTTCACCCAGTGGGGCCAGACCCGCCAACGCTCGCCCCGTCCCTCCCGGCGGGGTGGGCACGATGGCCATGTCAAACGGATCTTCGTCTACCATCTCCCCGACCGGCTGCCCTGACGCAATGCTCCACCACAACCCCATGACCACCCACCCCCTCCTGACGCAGGCCGCCCTCGACGCGCCTGATTATGTCCTGATTGACACCCCGAATGCCCTTGCCGACTGGATACCCCGCCTGGCGCAGAGCGACACGGCCCTGGGCATCGACACCGAGACCAATGGCGACAATCCCCGCCAGCACCAGGTCTGTCTCATCCAGCTAGGCGTTGTCGGGCTCCCCATCGGTTTGATTGACATCCGCCACATGACGCTGGCAGACCTGCAACCACTCGCGGCACTGCTCCAACAGCCCCGACTGAAGCTGTTCCAGAACGGGAAGTTTGACCTGAAGATGCTCACGGCGATGGGGCTGCCGGTGCGGGGGCCGTACTTCGACACGCTCCTGGCCTCCAGGGTGCTGCGCGGCGGGCAGGCTGACGCGCACGGTCTCGGTGACCTGGTGCAGTTCTACCTGAAGTTAACGATGGACAAGGGGGAGCAGACTTCGTTCCTGACGCTGGGCGATGACCCGCTGACACCATCCCAGTGCCGGTATGCAGCCAGGGATGTGACAGTGTTGCACCCACTCTGGGCCGTGCAGGTGACCGCGCTCCGCCAGCGGCAACGCGACCAGGTGATCGCGGCGCTGGAATCCCAGCTGTTGCCCGTGCTGGTCGGTATGGAGCTGCGCGGGTTTGACATCGATACGGCGGCGCTCCAGCGGTTGACCCAACAAACAGCTGTACTGCTGGAGGACGCCAAACAGACGGTGTTAAGGCACCTCTGTCCCGATGCTGACCGGCCCCTCAGTCTCTTTGGTGGTCAGTCCAGCAGTAGAGCACTCAACCTGAACAGCGCCGCCGCGGTGAGAGACGCCTTAGAGGCGATCGGGCTGGACGGTGAGGACACCCCCAAAGCACTCCTGAAGCAGGCACACAAGCACCCTGCCGTCAAAGCTTTACTGGACTACAGGTACAGGGTCAGGCAGCAGACCTGGCTGAAGAAGCTGCGGGACGGCGTGACGGACGGACGGGTATATGTGACCTATAACCAGTGTCCACGGCAGCACGGGCGGCTGGAGCACAGCTTCAAGTGGGAGCAGTGGCCGCAACCGCTGGACATCCTGACGCTTTGTCAGCCCATCCCTAGGACATCCTTACTCTGGTTTGACTGCCGCCGCTTGCCCCTGCAGCTCCTGGCCCATGCGGCCGATGATGAGCGGTTCGGGCCGCATGTGGGGCACCTGGAGGCCGCCACCCTCGAGTACAGCATCGCGATGGGGTGTGGGGTGTACGGCTACCGCGCGGCGTCGTTGCAGCAGTGGCTCTGGGAGCAGGGGCACACGGTCATCCTGGCTGCCGCCACCCGCTACGCCAACGACTTTTTCAAGACGTATGCCGGTGTCACACGTTACCACCAGATGGTCAAAGCATCGGACTTTTACAAGCCGACGGTCATGGGTCGGTATCGACGGTTAGAAGTGCCCGGTCAGCGACCCGCGCTCAGCGACCGCCTCAGCCAGATCGTCTTGACCGGTGCCAGTGATGGCTTAAAGCAGGTGCTCGTGGCACTCCCGGACTCAGTCACCCCCCTCCTGGCCAGTGCCAGTGGACTCCTGGTCGCCTGCCCACCGGCACTCCGGTCAGAGTGCCAGGCTGTGGTGCAGACATCGCTCCACCAGTTGTGTCCGCTGGCGACTGTCCGCTGTCACGAACACCACCCCGCCCCGACCGGATGACCATCACCCCGCTCCCATCCCATGACCCACCCCGCCAACCCATTTGCCACGCTCATTGGGCAGCCGTTAGCAGTGCCGCTACTGACCCGCAGCCTGCAGCAAGCGTCGATCGCGACCACCTATTGTTTTGAGGGCATCCCTGGCATCGGCAAAGAGACCACCGCCCGCCTGTTCGCCGCTCAGTTGCTGGCCTGGGATGGCCCCCTCGAACACCATCCCGACTTCATCCTGGTGTCCGTGGAGTCAGGGGCACAGATCCGTGTCCAGCCGATCCGTGACCTGATCGGTCAGGTGAGTACCTACCCCTTGCAAGCGGCACGGCGAGTGGTGTTAGTGCGTACCGCTCAGTGTCTCAATGAGGCGGCCGGCAACGCGTTACTGAAAACCCTGGAAGAGTCCCGGTCGACGACGTTTATCCTGCTCTGTGACCAACCCCTGACGCTGGCCACCATCCGCTCACGCGCTCAGGTCATCCCGTTCAATCCACTCGGGAGCGGCGACCTCAAAACGGTCATCAACCGGGTCGCGCCGGTGTTACTCGACTACCCCGAACTGTTGCAAAGTGCGGCTGGTTCCCCCGGCGCGGCACTGGCGCACTGGAAACAGGCGGCCCAGTGTGCGGCGGTCAAACCAGCATTCCGCTCCTTACCCCTGGACCTGGAAGGACAGGCGGCCCTGGCGCAGACCGTGAGTGACCTGCCGACCACGGCACAGCAATGGTTGCTGGCTGTGATTGGGTACACCGGGTGGCAGCACCCTGGGGTGTTAAGGGCCCTTGATACAGCCCGACGACAGTTGCAGCAGCACTGCTATGCCGTCAGCGTGTGGGAACAACTGCTCCGCCACCTCGCCACGACCCCAGTAACGCTGCGGTTGGATGCGCCGCCGTACCAGGAAGACACGGTCACCGCAGACGAACATGCACCCGCCGCGGCCATCGCACCTGACACCGCCGCCCCACCGACGCTCACTGCTCCTGCGTCCAAACAAGGTTCGCTGTTCAGCTATCGACCTCATTAAGGCCATCCGGTGGTCGCCGCAGATAAAACCAGTACTGCTGGTGGTTTGACCAGAACTGCCGCAGTTCAGCACAGGCCGCCGCTACCCAGTCCAGGCGTTCGTCTGGCCGCTGGTCAGCCAGCAACAGCATCAAAGTGAACGCGGTGTACTGCTGCACGTAAGCGTCGCGGTTGAGCGGACTCTCGTACCGGATGAGTTGCTGCAGCGCCAGCATCAAGTCCAGCGTACAGGCTTTCGGGCAGCCCCGTTTGAGCTGGCATTCGGCCCGCGCCAGATAAAAGCTGAGTTCCCTGGGGCAGAGCAGGATGGCCTGGTCCAGGTCTGCAATCGCAGCATCCAGGTTGGTGCGCTGCAGCAGACGACTCCGAACCCAGAGCGCGTTGAGCAGCAGTAAAGGACGGGCGGCAGTCTGCTCCTGGCGGATCACTGCTGACAGGTCAGCGATGGCGAGTGTGAAGAACTGCGGGTCTTTGGCCAACAGGCCCATCCACTCCAGAGCCTCCACTCGGGCGTAGTAAGGGGCGGCGTCTGCGTCCGCCACAATGGCACCGTTAAAACAGACCTGGGCTGAGACCAGATGCCGCCAGACCTCACTTTCCGCACCCATGCCGAGCTGGCTGGTCGCCTGTCCCAAATAGCGGAGGCCGTCTTCGTAGAGGCTCATGATCGTGTCTCCTGCATTACCAATACAGATACATCTGTACTGAGGAGTAGTATACGCCTTTTGCTTGTCGGAGAACCACCCGGCCACTAACCTCCCACTAGACCATTGCCCACCCAAAACCCCACTCCCTAACGGGCAGGACATGCACATTAACACGCTGCTGTCCTATGACCTTCGACCCCGAATCCTTCGTTCGGACCTTCCTCACCACCACTGTGACCGATAAGCCTACCAATGAGGAGGCGATCAAGCACCTGCACCGCACTCTGACCTCCCTGCAATATGGGTACTTCGAGCTCATGTTTGCAGTCGCCAAGGAGCAGGCCATTCAACAGGCCATGCACTCAGGCACCCTCGACGGCAGCTGTCAGGTCGTGTTCATAAACGGCAAGATGCGGCTCTATGAACCCGCTGTCCACGAGGGGGCACCGATGGCGGTGCCGTATAAGAAACCGGGCACCGGTATGCGACGTGACCGGGAGGGTAACGTTATCATGCGGGCTGAATGGGACTGGGACGTGATCTGGGTGGGTATCCTGCTGCCCATCCATAACGAGCTCTACACCTGGTTCAAGCAGGAGGTCATCGGCAAGCTGGAAGGGGTGTGGGGTTTTATCGCCACTCACGGTCAGGACAGCCAGAAGGCGCTCAATACCCTGATTAGTGCCCTGTTAGACGAAGCGTTGATCAAGTTTGGGGACGCGGTCGACCGGCACGGAGTACCTTATATTAGCCGTGCCCGGAAGCATGGGGACGGGCGAGCGTTCAAGAAGCTCACCAAGGCTGAGAAGCGGATGGCGATGCGGCACCTGCTGCTGGTGCTGAACGAGGACAAGCTCAACCGACGTCAAGAGCGCAAACGGCGTGAGAGTGCTCCTGTCAGCCATGCGGAAACAAGGATGAGTCGACAACGACCCGTGACCCGCTCCGTCTTGACGGGTGAACGGCAGTTCCAGCCCCGGCAGACAGCGCCAGCCCGAGTGGCCGGGATTGGTGGTCCCCAGGCCATCCTGGAGCAGCTCACGGAACAACTGCTCGCTCAGTCGGGTTACACAGAGACCGACAACAGTGTCCCCACAATGAATGTCGGGTTGGTCACGACGACAGCCGATGACCCCGCCGACCCGACATAAGCCACACCATGTTAAGCGAACCTCTGTTCAGGGGGTTCGCTGCGTGAGACAGATTTCGCCTGTGGAGTGTCATTCAGAATTAGAACCATCCGATCCCCAAAGCTGACAGTGCCATTGTTGTCGAGAGACCTCTGTTTAAGCGATCGCAGCCCCACAGAGAGGACATTTCCCCGTAAGTTTTCAGACCGTCAGCCAGGGCTGGCA
>JAJPKC010000442.1 GCA_021323955.1 Oscillatoriales cyanobacterium Centralia_MAG_596
CCCTACTCCCGAGGGGGGGATGGACGCTTGACCCTGAAGGGAGGGGTGCGTGAAGTGCTGGCCGCCGAAGCACTGCACCGTGCAGGCGTGCGAACCTCTCGCTGTTTGAGCCTGATTGAAACGGGGGAATCGCTCTGGCGCGGTGATGAACCATCGCCGACACGCTCCTCGGTGATGGTGCGGTTTCAGCGATCGCACATTCGCTTTGGCACCTTTGAGCGGCTACATGCCCTCGATCGCAAAGACCTGATCGCCATCCTGCTGGATCACGTCATCGAGTATTATTACCCCCACCTGCAGGGAGCCAGCGATCGCTTTGCCCTGTTTTATGCCGAACTCGTCCAGCGCGTAGCAGAACTCACCGCCCAATGGATGGCCGCAGGATTCTGCCATGCTGTGCTCAATACCGACAATATGGCCATTACGGGCGAGAGCTTTGACTATGGCCCCTTTGCGTTTATTCCCACGCTCGATCCAAGTTTTACGGCGGCCTATTTCGATCACTTTGGACGCTATAGCTACGGCAGGCAACCCGCCGTTTGTCGGTGGAATTTGGAAATGCTGCAGCGGCCCTTAGAACGTGTGATTGCAGCGGCTGATTTGGACGTTGGGCTGGCTACATTTGATGACCATTATGAGCAGGCCTACCGCCAACGGATGCTGCACAAGCTGGGGTTTGATGGACAGCTCGGAGCCGAAGCCGATGATCTGCTTCAGCTAACGCTGCAACTCTTGACAGAAATGCAAATCGGTTATCACGATTTTTTTGCGGCCTTAGCACAACAGTTTTCGACCAACTGGCGAGACGGCGTCGAAAATATTTTCAGTCAGGCGAGCGTGCCATCGGATGAATTTGCGCCACTCTGGAGCAACTGGAAAATTCGCTACTTTAATCTGTTGCTGAACGTGCCCGAGACAGAATTAGAGACAATGCGCGATCGACTGCACGCCTATAATCCCGCAACGACCCCTCTCCGTCCGGCGATCGAAGCCGTATGGGAATCGATTGTTGCCCAGGATAATTGGTCGCCCTTTAATGAGTTGCTCAGACGCATCCAGGCACGATGAATAATCGCTCGCCATTGCCACCCCAATTGTCAACGCATCGACTTTTGGTGCGACTGGCAACCTCGCGTGATGTGCGTGAAATTGTGCGTTATTATCGCCTCAACCGATTGTTTCTCGCACCGTTTGAACCGACGCGATCGGATGCATTTTTTACTGAAGATTTTTGGCGTGGCCAGGTAGAACGTAACTTGATTGAATTTAATTACAATCAATCACTACGTCTGTTCGTATTTGAGCAAGAAAGACCTGAAGTTGTCGTTGGCATTATCAATTTCACACAGTTCTTTCACGGCCCATTTCATGCGTGCGTAATGGGTTACAGTCTGGCAGAAGCCAAACAGGGCAAGGGCTACATGCTGGAGTCTGCTAATGTGGCGATTCAGTATGTATTTAATGAATTAAACATGCACCGCATTAGTGCAAACTATATGCCGCGCAACCAACGCAGCGGTAATTTACTCAGAAAATTAGGATTTGTGGTTGAAGGCTACGCCCGCGATTACCTGCTGATTAATGGGACGTGGGAAGACCATATCTTAACCAGCTTAATTAATCCCAACTGGTGTGCCAGCTGATTTGCAGCTTCAGCACTAGCCATTTTTCCAGGATGCCACTCCCCATTTTGCTGATGGCGATCGCAGGACAGACGCGGCATTCTGAAGACAGGCATCAGACCGGCATTGGGCGCAGCCAACCAGCCAACAGCGGCTTGGAATGGCGCACCCAAAATGGCGCACCCCATTGGAGAACTAGCGTGACAACTTTACCTGAGGGAGCCAGTCCCCTACTGGCACTTTCCCATCATCTGGCCGACATTGTGGCCCAGATTACCCCCTCTGTCGTTGCAGTCAATGCGCGACGGCGGCGATCGTCGAGCGGTATTTGCTGGCGGCAGGACATTATTGTGACGGCTGACCACACCGTAAGTACCGACGAGGACATTACCGTAACCCTACCGGACAATCACACGGTTCCCGCAACGCTGGTAGGACGGGACAGCGGCACCGATCTGGCAGTGCTCAAACTGGCCGATCAATCGGCAGAGTCATTGCTCCAGGTCGCGGCGATCGGCGATGCTACCGCGCTCAAAGTGGGCCACATGGTGCTGGCGATCGCGCGATCAAACGAAAGCGGCATTAGCGCCAGTCTGGGTATCATCAGCGCGATCGGCGGCACCTGGCGTACCTGGCACGGCGGTCGAATCGATCAGTTTATTCGCCCATCGGTCAATCTTTACCCGGGATTTTCTGGGGGGGGACTGGTCGATACCCAGGGGCACATTGTCGGCATCAACACCGCCGGGCCACGCCAGATTGCGCTCACCATTCCAGCGGCGACGGTCGATCGCGTGGTTGATCGAATGCTGCAGGGTGGACGCTCGCAGCGAGGCTTTTTGGGCTTAGGGATGCAGCCAGTTAATCTACCCGCAACGCTAACCGACCCGCTGCAACTCACGACGCAGGAAGGCGTGCTCGTGGTCAGTGTTGAGTCGGGCGGCCCTGCCGATCGTGCGGGCGTACTCATTGGCGACATTCTCATCACGCTCGCCGATACCCCAATTCGCGACATTGGCGATGTTCACAATTTGCTCGACCCGGAGCAGGTGGGCAACCCGTTAACCGCCCAGATGATTCGCGGCGGCGCACTGGTCAACCGCACGATTACAGTCGGGGAGCGCCCACAGAAGGGATGAAGGCTAAAGGCTAAAGGCTGACAGATGACGAATGACAGATGACGAATGACGAATGACGTATAACGAACGACGGCGGGTTCCGCCTACGGTTGGGAACCACGCAGGAGACAAAAGCTCAATACGGGAAGAGGTGATGTATGGCCGATCGGGAAAGTAATCCAGTTCAACTGGCAGCACTGGCCGAGGCGATCGCCGCTACAGCGGAGACACTGCGGCAGTCTACTGTACAGGTGCGAACGGAACGACGGGGATCCGGATCCGGCGTGATCTGGCGCAGGGATGGCGTCATTATGACCAACGCCCACGTCGTGCGAGAAGCAAAGGCCACGGTGGAGTTAGTGGATGGGCGCATACTGGCAGCACAGGTGACCGCTCGGAATCGTCAGCGGGATCTGGTCGCGCTGAGGGTAGACGCAGTGGATCTCCCGGCTGTCGCGATCGCACACTCAGAGACGTTACGCGTTGGGGAACTGGTGCTGGCTGTCGGCACGCCCTGGGGAATTCCTGGCACGTTGACCACAGGCATCATTCATACGATGGGGGTCAATCGAACCCCCCACTGGATTCAAGCCGACATTGATCTAGCGCCAGGTAATTCTGGCGGGCCACTGGCCAATGCGCAGGGAGCGGTCATTGGCATCAACACCATGATTGTCAACGGACGGGGCTTCGCGATTCCCAGCCATGTGGTCGAGCAGTTTCTCAACCATCGCGGCGAGCCACCTTACCTGGGGGTGACGCTGCAGCCGGTGCGGCTGTGGGTTGAGCGGAAACGCGCGATCGGACTGCTGATCAACGCGATCGCACCCGGCAGTCCCGCCGCCATTGCCTCCCTCCTGCCAGGTGACGTGCTGATGGGTGTCCGGGGACGAGCATTTCAGACGGTGGATGAACTGGCCAACATTTTGGCGAACTCGCAGGACGGTGACGGACTATTGCTCGATGTGATGCGGGGCGACCAGCAAATTACGGTAGATGTGGTGCTATGCAGCAGAGACTCCCAAGTACAGGCCGCATAACGCGCGTTCTGGTCGGTGCCAGTTCGGTGGTAACGCAGGCTGGACTGGCGGCCCTGCTGGCGACCAGCGCTGAAATTGAGGTAGTCGGTAGCGCGATCGGGATGGCACCGCTGGGGCAACAGGCAGAGCAACTGCAACCGGACGTTGTCCTGTTGGAATGGAACGAGGCGGAGAGCGACACCATTGCCACACTTCTGATGGCAGAATCCACAGAACCGATCGACGGTGGCAGGCTCGATCCGGGCGCTGTCCCCGCGATCGTGGTGCTGGTTGACGAGTGGCCGCAGACCACCATTGCCACTACGCTCCGTTTGGGCGTCCGGGGGCTGTTACCCAGTGATGCCACGGCCAGCGAAATCATTGGCGCGATCGCGGCGGTCGTCAGTGGCTTAACGGTACTCCACCCTGACCTGGTGGAGCCTCTGCTGCCGGTCTTGCCAGCCATGCCCCGGGCGGCAGCAACCGCCCCCAGCGAAGCATTGACCAATCGTGAGATTGAGGTGCTGAGTATGCTGGCAGAGGGGCTGGGCAACAAGGCGATCGCTCACCGATTAACCATCTCGGAACACACGGTGAAATTTCACATTGGCTCCATCTTCGGCAAGCTCAATGCCTCTAGCCGCACCGAGGCTGTAATCTTGGGCGCACGTCAGGGGCTGATTCTACTCTAGGGCAGCGCATGGGCTGACCGCAGGCACACGCTGATGGTTGCACCGTTAGCTCGGTTGTCACCAAACAGTCGAGCTAACGGTACACACCCCGCGATCGTCACCCATCCCGACAGAACGTTTTACAGAAACACGTCCGTGATGTAGTCTACGACGACGTACCGCACGGTATCCACCAGCACGACATTTGAACCCACTACATACAGGTCATAGTAGGTTGGCAAATTGATGTAGGTGTTGACTTGCTTCGGCAACGGCACCAGTTTCTTGGCAATACCGGGCGGTAAGCCTTTGCCACGCAGCAGTTGCTTCTGGATGCCGGGGGGGAGCGATCGCGACTGACTGATAATCTGGCTTCTCGTCGCACTGGTCAAAAGATTGCTACAGCTACAGTTGCCGCGCAGCATATCAACCAGGATGGTGCGCTGGGTTTCGGTAAAGCTGGTAATCCGTGTCTGCTGGACGTTGCGGATAGCGCCGTTATACGCCACCACAACACGGCTGCTGTACTTGTAAACTGTCACCACGCTCTCGATCGTCTTGGTATAGGAACCCACCCGGCTACCCAAGAAGGTGAACGTCCAGGAATCCCCATTATCCACGTAGGGGCATTGGGAGGCGGGGCCATGCATTGAGTCTTCAGCACGGTAATAGCGAATACCACCATTTGCAGCCTCAGCGGCCTGACGCTGTAATAGCGAATACCACCATTTGCAGCCTCAGCGGCCTGACGCGCCAGATTTTTGGCCCGATTCAAGTCAATCCGTACGGCACGGTCGTTGTCCCGATCGCGCCGCTCCCCGCGATCGTCGTCCCGCCCCTTCTTCTCGTCGCGATCATCGCGATCATCGCGATCATCCTTATCTGCCATCAACCATTGATGCGTGTTGCTGGCCTGACGAATCGCAACTCCAGTAGCGGCGTTTGTTTGAGGCGTCAAAGCCAGAGCACTGGCTGCAAGCGGCAGCGTCGAGAGCATTGCCAGCCCAGCGGCTTTGAACAGGCGCTGATTCAGAGCTTTAAGCGATGGTGAACGTGACATTCAATTTTCGTCCTTCTTCGTGAAGTTAATAAATTTAAATTGGTTCAGAGGTAGACTAAATCCCTAAACTCACTTCGTGCCTCAAGTGTTCCCTCCGAACAATTCGCTTGACCATTCCTTCACAAGGGCCGTCATTTCCGCCCCGTAGCTTTGGCAACACTTTAAATTTGCATCCGCGATCGCGGGGGAACGCCCTCGACACACGCACCATTTCACCCAAAACCGTCCTGGCCGACTGACGACCAGCCCACACTTTTTTCCCTTCCCGCCCCCGGCTTTAGACCACTACGCTTAATTTTGATTAATCTGGAGGGAGAGAAGCGATTGCCCGTCATCGTCTTCGATATACTGCAACCATCGACCGATAGACAAGGATGATCATCGATGAAGCGCCAGCCCTCAGAAGTCTTCGCCGTCCGCCCCCCGCGCGGGATGATGCTACCGGTTTTGCTGCTGCTCATGGCAACCGTCATGCCACCCGCACGATCGCAGACGACCGCTGAAGACCCACTCCTGAGGCAGCCGCCCGTCGTGGCACCGCTACAGACTATGGCATCGTCTGGGCAGCCCCAAGCGGCAGTCGATCAATCGTTAACCCGGATGACGACCCTGTTCAACATTCTGTTGGGTATTTTGATCGTGCTGCTGGGTGCCACGATCGGATCATTGTGGTTGTTACGGCACGCCGTCATTCAAGAGATTGCCACACGCGCCAAAGAACAGCTTGAGGGCTTGCAAGAACTCGAAAGCCAGATTGCCAAAACCCGGGAAAATGCGAAGGCAATCCTAGACGAGATGGAGGCGATCGCTGATGATGCTGCCGATGATGCTGACCAGTTTCAGCAGGATATTGCCAAAGAACGAGATACGCTGTCCAGATTGGTCGCCGAACTCGCGCAGTCCAAAACGCAGATGATTGCCGAACTCGAAGCACAGCTCGTGACCTCAAGACAAGCGCTGGCCGATCTGGGGGTCGATCTGGCCACACAGCTTGCCAACGCGCAAACAGGCTTTCAGCAACAGCAGACAACGGCGCTGGAAACGCTGGCCGCATCCGAGCAAGAATTTGCCGGACATTTGGCCAAGCTACAGGCCGCTGCAACGGCCCAGCAGGCGCTGATGATTGGGCATCTGGAACAGCTCAAGTCGGACGTTGCCCCCCATCTGGAAACCGTGAAGTCTGAGGTGCAGCAGCAAAAAGAACGCACCTTGCAAACGCTCGCCGCCTCAGAGCAAGCCTTCGCCAACAGGCTGGCGGAACTGCAAACGGTGGCGCAGCAGCACCGCGATCGCATCCTGGAAAATCTGGACGTGCTCAAATCAGAATTTTCGCCCCAGCTCTTCAAGCTCCAGACTGAGGCCCAGCAGCGGCAGAATAGCGTACTGCAAGCGTTAGAAACATCCGAACGAGATTTTGCTCGTCAGCTACTCGATCTGCAAGTCTCCGCCAGACAGCAGCGCGATCGCATTTTGACGGATCTGGACGCACTCAAAACGGGGTTTGCACCCCGGCTGGAGGCGCTGGAAACAGATGCCCAACAGCAGCAGGCAAGCGCTTTAGATCGTCTCGAAGCGTCTGAACGTGAGTTTGCAAGCCAGCTTGCTGAGCTACAGGCGATCGCCACGCAACAAAAAGACCGCATTCTGGAAAACCTTGACCAGCTTAGAGCGACTGTCACTCCCCAACTGACCGATTTTCGGTTAGAGGTCGAAGACCGACAGGCCCAGGTGCTGCAACGACTGGAAGGCTCAGAGCGCGAATTCACAGCTCAATTGGTTGATTTGCAGGCAATGGCCGAGCAGCAAAAAGACCGCATTCTGGAGCATCTAGGACAACTGGAGTCTGACTTTTCACCGCAGCTTTCAGCCCTCCAGAGCGGTGTGGAGCAACAGCGCGATCGCGTGGTGCAAGCCCTGGAAACTGCGGAGCGTGAATTTAGCGCGGCATTAGCCAACCTGCAGGTCGATGCCCAACATCAAAAGCAGACCATTCTCAGCGATCTGGAAAAAATCAAATCAGAATTAACGCCGCAGATTGCGAATTTTCAGCTTGATGCCCACCAGCAGACGCAGCAAAAACGCGACCAGGTTCTGGCGGATCTCACGCAATTAGAGACCGAATTTACTGTCCAAATTGCGGAACTCAAGGCAACGGTTTCGGGGCAAAAAGACACCACATTACAAACCATTGAAAGCCTGCAGGCAGACCTCATTGCCCAACTCACCACACTACAAACAACGGCCCAAACCCAGAAAGACGATATCTTAAAGCAATTGGCTGAAGCCTCACCTGTATCCGAAGCGGCGGTGGCACAACTGCAACAAAATTTGCAAGAACTGGTGGCACAACTGGAACTGCTCAAAGCCAACCGTCCAGAGCTATTCATTGATGTCAATCGGTACATTGCTCAGGGGTACGAGCTGTTCGCTGAAGAGAACTACGAAGCCGCCATTTTACGCTTCGATAAAGTGGTGGAGTTACAGCCGGACAATGCCGAAATCTGGTATCAGCGAGGACTAGTATTGCAACGGCTCCAACGCCATGAAGCCGCGATCGAATCTTTTGCACAGATGGTGAAAGTCCAGCCCAGGGAAGTAAAAGGTTGGTTTAGCCAGGGCATTAGTCTGGGACGGCTCAAGCGCTATGAAGAGGCGATCGTCGCGTATGATAAAGCGCTCGATATCAAACCCGACTATCAGGAAGCCCTGGTCAACAAGGGCGTTGCGCTGGGCATTCTCCGTCGTCCGCAGGAAGCGTTTAATTCCTTCGATCGCGCTGTGCAGTACAAACCGGATGATGCCGTTGCCTGGATGAACCGTGGTCTGGCGCTGGAAACGCTCGCTCGCTATAAAGATGCGCTGGCCTCCTTCGACGAGGTTATTCACTTTAATCCTGAGTCGTACAAAGCGCTGGATAAGCGCGGCTATGCGCTTGCTCAGTTGGGACGGCACAAGGACGCGATCGCCAGCTTTAATAAAGCGATCGATTTGAAACCGGACTACGCCAGCGCTTACTACAACCGCGCGGTGAGTCACGCTATACAAGGGGAAGCCGACTTTGCGCTCGAAAGTCTGGAACGGGCGATCCAACTGAACCCCAGCTATCGCGGTGATGCGTCTAACGACGTGGCCTTCGACGAACTGTGGAACGATGACTGGTTCCAAAAACTGGTGGGTGCTTAGAGCCACGCCACGACTCAACGTTTCGCCCAGAATGATACCAGCACTGAAGCAAGGCAGTGAACTAATTGGGCAACGTGACCTGTACGCTTGTATGCTGGCCGGGAACGCTATCGATCGCTAATTTCCCGCCGTGCAGTTCAACCAGACGCTTCGCGATGATCAATCCCAGTCCAGACCCTTGCTGCTCGTAGAATTTGCGCTCAAACTGCATGTATGCGCCTAACTGAGCAACTTGCTCGGCAGTCATCCCGCGCCCCTGATCGGTGATCTTGACCCATAGTTCATGCCCGGTTGCAGCCATTGTGATCTGTACCGGTGTCCCTACCTTTGAAAATTTGAATGCGTTATCGACCAGTTCTTCGATCAC
>JAJPKC010000694.1 GCA_021323955.1 Oscillatoriales cyanobacterium Centralia_MAG_596
CAGCAGTCAGCGTCACAAGGTACTTTTCTGGCATAAGAGTTCTGGGTTTTTCCCAGTTTCTCTGTTCCCAGCCTACCTGTCAAAACCTTCGTGGCAGACTACTAGTTCTGTCAGAGAGTATTCCACTTTTGGGGGGACTTCTGGATAGACAGTTCGCTGCACAATTCCAAACGCTTCTAATTCTCGTAGTTGTAGCGTCAACATCCGTTCAGTTGCTGCGGGAACCAACCGCTTTAGCTCTCCGTACCGCTTTGTTCCCTGAAATAACTGGTAGAGAATTGATAACTTCCACTTTCCACCAATTATGTTAACGACCACCTGAATGGGACATTTCAAATCTTGATTACTGGTTTGAGCCATAAGAACACAATACTTTTTGATAGTACCCTACAAAATTGTACGTACTTGCAATTTTAACAGGTATCTTCAATACTGAGGCTGAAGATATTGAAGGTCTAAGCCGTGAGTAATCAGTCGCCCAAAATTCTTGTTCATGGTGCAAATAGCGCCCAAGGAATTCCTGTTGTTTGTCGCTTGCTCAGAGAAGGCTATCAAGTGCGTGTGTTTGTCCACAATCGTGAAAAAGCACAGTCCCTGTACTCTGAAAATGTAGAGATTGCTACAGGAACCCTTGAAGATCAAGACAGCCTGAAACGAGCAAATGAAGGTATCGATCGAGTCTTTCTTGTGCTACCGCTTGAGTATCGGTTTGATGTGGCAACAACTCAAGGTTACAATGCAATAAACGCTGCTCGTGATGCGGGTGTTGAGTTGTTAGTCTTTAACACCAGCACATCCATTCCAGACCAAGTAACCGATGCAGCAGCGTTTGAAATCAAACGGAACCTGGAGCAGCATCTTGATCAAAGTGGAGTGCCCTATATTATCCTTCGACCACCTGTTTACATGGATAACTTCGCGGCACCCTGGTCAATCCCCAGTATTGTTCATCAAAATGTTGTCGCTTATCCTTTGCCTCCGGAAACCACGGTTCCCTGGATTAGCTTAGATGATGCAGCCGCCTTTGCAGTAGCTGCATTACAGCGAGCAGAGTTGTCAGGTTCAACCTTTGACATTGGTGGTCCCGAAGCGATAAGTGATCAGGAGATTGCAGCGAGATTTGCTAAATTTTTGAATCGCCCTTTCACCTATCAGCAAATTCCGATTGATGCTTTTGAGCAAGGATTAAATCAGGCATTTGGTAAACCAACAGGAACGGAGATTGCTAAGATATATCGTTGGCGAGCAACTTATCCAGAAGATGAAGTAACAAATGTGAGTGCTGTGCTAGCAAAACTTCCTATAAAGTTAACAACCTTTGAGCAATGGATTCAAGGTGTTAAGTGGGCTGAGAGTTCGGTCTAACCATTCGCTTGGAGCAGACTGCCGAGAGATCTTGGTCTTAAATTCCAGGTTATTAGCAGCCTCTCAAGCGCACCGTTAGCTGGCTTCGATTTCCGGTATGGCAGCAACTTAAAGCTTCTTTGAGGCTTGCTAGTTTACAATGCCACTGTTATTGCTTATGGCAAATGTAAGGCTATGTCAGAAGCACTACCCCTAACGGTTGACTTCACCCAGGAAGAAGAGGTGTTGGAAGTTTTGCCGCGTCCAGCGCTGCGGAGCGCAAACTTGGGTTGGGATGGCATTTACGTTCAGCAGCATCAGCAGCCCGCCTGGGAAACACCTGAATACGCGCATACCAGGCACATGCTACTGGTTCACAACCCTAATCTGATGATTCAAGCTGAGCGTCGGTTTGATGGACGTAGGCAACAGGAGCAGTTTGGCGGTGGTAAAAATATCGTGATTGTGCCAGCAATGGTTGGGCATCAAGCAAATTGGAATCAAGAAAGCCCCTTTACCTTGCTGTTTCTGGAGCCAAGTCGTCTGTTACAGGTTGCTTACGAGTCTATTACAGTTGAGCGAGTTGAACTCATCCCTCAACATGCTATGCACGATCCATTGGTTGAGCAGATCGGGCGATCGCTCGCGACAGAACTGGAAACTAATCAATTCAGTAGTCGGCTCTTTGCAGACTCGCTGGCAAATGCGCTCTCTATTCATCTACTCAGGCATTATTCAAACTGGCAGCGACCTTTACGTGAAGATGTTGGTGGCTTATCACAACGAGAACTGAAACACGCGATCGAGTACATCAACGACAATCTGAGCGAAGATTTGACGGTGAGTGCGATTGCCAACGAGTTAGAGATGAGCCAGTATTATTTCTCTCGATTATTCAAACAGTCTGTGGGAGTATCGCCGTATCAATATGTTGTACAGCAGCGAATTGAACGCGCAAAATATTTACTGCGGACAACGACACTCTCAGTGGCAGCGATCGCCTCACAAGTTGGCTTTTCCAATCAAAACCAATTTACCATCCAGTTTCGTAGGCTTACAGGTACATCCCCTAGCGGTTACCGCAAACAGCTTTAAAGTCTAAACATGAGCGCAGGATTCCAATAAATGAGAGCAGGTATCTGTGATTAATCTGGATTCTTTCTTTCAAGGTTCCAGCACTGAGGAAATCGTTGCTATTAATTAGCATCAGTGCGTTCAGGATAATCTATGAAAGTTTGTGAACCGATCGAGCAGCCCAAATTATCAGTCCGCCCTGATTTTTCGATTACTCTGACCCAGCTTTACATCAATGGTGAGTGGCGCGATTCAGCCAGTGGTAAAACGTTTGCGGCGATCGATCCCACGACTGAAGCTGAGATTGCTCAACTCGCAGAAGGAACTGTGGAAGATGTTGAACTCGCTGTTCAGTCTGCTGAAGCCGCCTTTGTTGGGGCTTGGGGGCAGATGAGCAGGCATGAGCGGGGAGAGATTCTTTGGCGTGTTGGCGATTTATTTCGCAAATATGGCGAAGAACTTGCTTTCCTACAAGCGAAGGAAATGGGGCGATTGTTCAAAGATTCAATGACCGTCGATATTCCCCATCTTGCCAATATGTTCCACTACTATGCCGGTTGGGCATCGAAGATTGAAGGGGCAGTCAAACAAACCACCAAGGGGTTGCATACCTATACACTTCGGGAACCGCTGGGCGTGGTTGCTGCCATCACTCCCTTCAATTTTCCGCTCATTCTTTCCATCAGTAAGTTCGCACCTGCCCTAGCGGCTGGGAATACCATCATCCATAAACCGGCTTCGGCTACTCCACTCTCTGCCTTGAAGGTGGCTCAGATCATGGAAGAAGCAGGTGTACCACCGGGCGTTTTCAATGTGGTGATGGGTCCAGGTGGAACCGTTGGCAATGCGCTATCGACCCATCCGGGAATTGAAAAAGTTGCCATCACCGGATCAACTGCCAGCGGCATTCGCGTGATCAAAGATTCTGCTGATACTTTGAAGCATCTGACAATGGAACTGGGCGGCAAATCTGCCAATATTATCTTTGCCGATGCCGATCTGGATGCCGCTACCCAAACAGCCTATGACGGTATGTTCTACAACAAGGGTGAAATTTGCTACGCCGGTTCTCGCATGTTGGTGGAACGCGCTGTGTATGACGAAGTGATCGATCGTGTCCGCCAGCGCGCTTTGGATACAAAACCGGGTGATCCCCTCGATTCAAACAGCGACATGGGACCGATTGCTAACAAAAGCGAGTACGACAAAGTGCTCAACTATATGGAAGTGGGCAAACGAGACGGTGCCAGACTGGTGGCAGGCGGGAAAGCCGCGGATATTGGCACAGGCAAAGGCTATTTTGTCGAACCCACTGTGTTTGCTGATGTCAACAGCGACATGACGATCGCCCGCGAAGAAACCTTTGGTCCCATTCTTTCCATCATTCCCTTCGACGGCTTTGATCAGGCGATTGCGATTGCCAATGGAAATCAGTATGGCTTGGCATCTGGTGTGCATAGCCGCGATATCAAAAAAGCACACAAAGCCGCAGCGGCACTCAAAGCCGGAACCGTCTGGGTCAACACATACGGTCATTTCGACCCCTCTGCTCCCTTCGGTGGTTACAAAATGAGCGGCTATGGACGTGAACAAGGTTGGGAAGCCCTGGAATTCTATTTACAAACGAAAACCGTATGGGTTGATTTGACCTAAAGGAAACGACAAACTGATGAAACGTCATCTGAAAAGCTTACGAGAGTATATTGATGCACTCGCAGACATTGGTGAAGTGCAACCCATCGACAAAGAAGTAGATTGGTATCTGGAAATTGGTGCAATCTCCCGTCGCTGCTATGAAACAGGCGCAGCCGCACCTCTATTCAACACCATCAAGGGCATTGAGCGGGGATTTCGCGTCTTAGGCGCACCTGCGGGAATCAGCAGTCAACCTGGATTGTACCTGTCTCGCATTGCGGTGTCGCTGGGTTTACCGCCGCATTCAATTGGGCGAGACATTGTAGAAGCGCTGGTTGAAGCTCGCGATCGACCTTTGATGCCTCCTCGACTGGTGACAACTGGTCCTTGTAAAGAAAACATTTTATTGGGTGATCAGGTTGATCTATTGCAACTGCCGACACCGCTTCTGCATGACGGTGATGGTGGACGTTATCTCAATACCTACGGCATTTTTGTGGTGCAAACGCCCGATAAACGTTGGACAAGCTGGTCGATCGCCCGTGCCATGCTACTCGACAAAAATCGCATGGCAGGCATCGTTGCCCCTAATCAACATCTTGGCATGGTGCGGCAAACCTGGACTGATATGGATCAGCCCATGCCGTTTGCGCTGGCGTTAGGGGTTGAACCCTTCATTCCCTTTGTTGGCGGGATGCCCCTACCGGCATACGTCAATGAAGTGGATTATGTCGGTGCTTATTTTGGAGAACCCGTTGAGGTCGTGCCGTGTGAAACGGTTGATCTGCACGTTCCAGCAACCGCAGAAATCGTGCTTGAAGGCACACTATCGCTCGATGAAACAGATGTAGAAGGACCGATGGGCGAATATGCAGGCTACCTCTGGACAGGACAAAGTAGCCTAAAGCCGGTCTACCACGTGAGCGCGATGACCTACCGTAACAACGCGATTCTACCCGTTTCAGTGGCAGGTGAACCTGTGGAGGAAAATCATACGGCATGGGGAGTGCCCAACGCAGCGGAAATTGTGTATACCTTGCGTCAAGCTGGATTTCCAGTGGCAACTGCCTGGAGTCCGTTTGAGTCGGCAAACCACTGGTATACGATCGCGATGGAGTCTCACTGGCGGCAGCAACTGCCTAATCTGAGCGCACAGGAGTTGTGTCGCAGACTGGGTGATGCTTTGTTCAAGACCAAAGCGGGGATGGGCACACCAAAGTACATTGTGGTAAACGATGATATTGATATCACCAACCTCCAAGAAGTTGTTTGGGCCTTTGCCACACGCAATTACCCCGGCAGCAAAGGTGAAGTGGTGTTTAACGATGAATCCACCAATCCGTTAG
>JAJPKC010000174.1 GCA_021323955.1 Oscillatoriales cyanobacterium Centralia_MAG_596
AACTTTAACGATCAGCTCAGCAAATTTATGACGGAAGGCGGGAAGGTCTATGCCTGCCGGTTTGCACTTCAGGCGCTCTATGGGCATGGTGAACCTTCATTGATGCCGGGTATTCGTCCCATCAGTCCGCTTGATGTGCTGGACTTAATCCTGCTGCACCGCAAGGATAATGCCTTCATTCTGGATACGTGGACAGTCTAAGCAGGCAGAAGGCAAAAGGCATAAGGTCTATCCCTTTTGCCTTTACCCATTCCCTTTTCCCTTTTAAGGAGGCGTTGTGGATTACTCAAGGACAGTTCGAGCCGCCGCCGTACAAATTAGCCCCGTGCTGTTTAGCCGCGAGGGGACGACCGAGAAGGTGCTGCAAGCGATCGCGGCAGCCGCTAAAGAAGGTGCCCAACTGGTTGTCTTCCCTGAGACGTTTGTGCCCTACTACCCCTACTTCTCTTTTGTTCAGCCACCCGTGCTGATGGGTAAAGAGCATATGCGGCTATACGATGAAGCCGTGGTTGTCCCCGGCCCTGTGACCGATGCGGTGAGTCGAGCGGCGCGGTCGTACAACCTTGTAGTTGTTCTGGGTGTGAATGAACGGGATCACGGCTCGGTCTACAACACGCAGCTCGTGTTTGATGCCGATGGTACGCTTGTGCTCAAGCGCCGCAAAATCACGCCGACGTTTCACGAGCGGATGGTTTGGGGGCAGGGGGATGGTGCTGGTCTGACGGTGTTGGATACTGCTGTAGGCAGGGTGGGGGCGCTGGCGTGCTGGGAGCATTACAACCCACTGGCCCGGTTTGCGCTGATGGCGCAGCACGAGCAGATCCACTGCGCGCAGTTTCCTGGCTCGATGGTCGGGCAGATTTTTGCCGATCAGATCGAGGTGACCATTCGCCACCATGCTCTCGAAGCGGGCTGTTTTGTCGTGAATGCGACGGGCTGGCTGTCGCCGGAGCAGGTCGGGCAAATTACTACTGACGAAAAGCTACAGCGGGTGCTCAGTGGCGGTTGCCATACGGCCATCATTGGGCCAGAAGGCAATCATCTCTGTCCACCGATCGCAGACGGCGAGGGGATGGCGATCGCAGACCTGGATTTCTCTCTGATCACGAAACGCAAACGCATGATGGACTGTGTCGGTCATTACTCGCGTCCTGATTTGCTGCAGTTACGGCTCCATCCGAGTCAGTGGTCAGTGATCGCTGGTGCGCCGCCGGAACCAGCTGCATTGCAGGGAACCGCAGTGAGCGGGGCACCTGTGCCGTCGAATGTACCTCAGCCTGAATTTTTGGCGATCGAATAGTGATTCAGACGTTACGGAGCGACACACCTTCAGTCTGGTAACCCTCACTTCTCGGCTAATGAACTGACCGGACACTCCCCTAGCCGCCTGCTCTCTTTTTTTGATTTGCTATTCATGAACAAGCAACAGTTGATTACAGAGCTTCAGTCCAGTGGTTTGAGGCTCGTTGAGCAAGACCTGGGTGCAACCGGACGTAAAGGTGGTGCTGGCCCGTCTGACCACAAGGCCGTCACGGTTGATGGGACGACGGTGATGGTACCGATCTACACGGGCACGGCAACGCGATCGCTCTACACCGTAGCGCTTGACCCAGCTACGGGACAGGCTGTTTTGCATCACGATGAGCAAGCGGTAGCTCCCATTGCTTTTCCGCAGCCGCCGCAGTTTTACAGCCTGACGACGGCTGATGGCATTCCTTACTGGAAGATTGCGCTGCTGCATAGCCGCGATGTGTTGGCGACCACGGTTCTGCAAACCTGTATGCGCTATACCGATACCGCTACAGCCTGTCAATTTTGCGCGATCGGGCAATCGTTAGAAGCCGGGCGCACGATCGCGCGCAAAACCCCTGCCCAACTGGCTGAAGTGGCTGAAGCCGCTGTGCGATTAGACGGGGTGAAGCATATGGTGATGACCAGTGGAACGCCGAACACGAGCGATCGCGGTGCCGCCTATTTAACCGAGTGTGCCAGGGTCATCAAAAATCGGGTTGATCTACCGATTCAGGCGCAGTGTGAACCACCGGACGATTTCGCGTGGTTCGAGCGCCTCAAGTTTGCTGGTGTGGACAGCCTGGGAATGCACTTAGAGGCTGTTGACCCTCAGGTGCGTGCCAAAATTATGCCTGGCAAGGCAAGTGTGCCCGTGGACTATTACTTCGATGCTTTTGCCGCGGCTGTCAAGGTCTTTGGCTGGGGGCAGGTGAGCACCTATTTGCTGGCCGGACTGGGCGATGATCTGCCAACCTTACTGACTGCCTGTGAACGTCTGGTGGCGATCGGTGTTTATCCGTTTGTGGTTCCCTTTGTGCCCATTAGCGGCACGCCCCTGGCCAACCATGCACCACCGACCAGCGAGTTTATGCTCTCGCTCTACCGCCAGGTTGGGGCCATGATCACCCGATCCGGGCTGTCATCCCACGTGGTCAAAGCCGGTTGTGCCAAGTGTGGTGCCTGCTCAGCACTGTCTACGTTTGAGTAATGGGGGCAGAGGCCGTCATCAGTCGGCAGTTGTCAGTTGTCAGTCATCAGGTGTCACTTGTTGATGAGTAGAGAAGAGCTCCACTCACTGTCTAACGGTTCACGGCTGCCCACGCTTCCCCTGCCTCCCGCGCTCTCCTCCCTAGCCACTCAACACTTAAATCCTTGTCTCTTCCATGTCCATGCATTCTTACTGCTTCAAACTGGCCACTTTGCCCCAGGATGTGAATGGCTACTTTGCCTTGCGCCACTCCATTTTTGTTGAAGAACAGGGGCTGTTTGAGGGCACCGACATTGATCCACTGGATGCGATCGCCTACCCCATTGTGGCGATCGCGGATGAGTCCGAAACAAGCACCGAGGCGCAAATACGGAAGGATACCCGTCAATTGGCTCTACCGCTGACCCACCATCCGGTACTGCTGACGCATCCAACGTTTTATCGATCGCAGATGTCTCCTGTCCTGGGCGTGGTGCGCATCTACGAAGCCGAACCGAGGCTGTGGTACGGTGGCCGTTTGGGCGTGCATCAGGACTATCGTCGGGCTGGCCGCATCGGCAAAGGGCTAATTTATAAAGCAGTGACAACGGCAAATACGTGGGGGTGCGATCGCTTTCTGGCAACCGTGCAGTTGCAAAACGTTCGCTTCTTTCAGCGCCAGCACTGGCACTCTCTAGAAGAGATCACGGTTCACGGACTACCACACCATTTAATGGAAGCTGACCTGAACCACTATCCAGCGGGTAATGAGCAGCGTCCTGCTGCGATCAGTTTTGTGCGGGAGGCATCGTGACGCTGGCAGAGTTGGCGGCGCAGCTACGGCAGTCTCTCGGCATCATGCATAAGCAGGATATTCAGGCCGCCGCGCGGTTGTTTGGGACGGTCAGGCGTCAAAAGGCACCAGGACACGGAGAGACGGAGACCGGGAGACAAGGGAACTTAGGCCCACTGCCAAACCCCTCACCCGCTGGCGCATCTGCGGTTCCCCTTCTGGGCGATGACTGTGCGGCCATTCCCGACGGCTCTGGCTATTTGCTGCTGGCGGCGGAGGGAATGTTGCCAGCACTGGTGGATGCAGAACCCTGGTTCGCGGGGTGGAGTGCGGTAATGGTGAATGTGAGCGACATCTATGCCATGGGGGGGCAGCCGATCGCGGTTGTTGATACCATCTGGAGTCACTCAGCGACCATCCGCGAACCGCTTTTGGATGGGATGAAAGCAGCGGCAGACGCTTACAATGTGCCAATTGTGGGTGGACATACAAACGGCCACAGTCCTTACAATGCCCTATCCGTAGCCATTATGGGGCGGGCCAATCGGCTCATCACCAGCTTTGGCGCAAAACCGGGCGATTGCCTGTTGATTGCGACCGACTTTCGCGGCAAGCCCCATCCCAGCTACCCCTTTTGGAATGCCGCCACAGCGGCTGATCCGGTTCAGCTCCGCGGTGACCTGGCGATTCTACCGGCACTGGCAGAAGCCGGACTGTGCCACGCCGGTAAAGATGTGAGTATGGGTGGCATTGTGGGCACATTGCTCATGCTGCTAGAAACCTCAAGCTGCGGCGCAACGCTACATCTTGATACGGTTCCGTGTCCCCCAGACCTGCCTTTAGAACGCTGGCTGCTTTGCTTTCCGAGCTATGGTTTCTTGCTCAGTGTGCCTCCCGAAAATGTGGCTACAGTCCAGTCGTACTTTCATCGCCGACAGTTGGTTTGTGAGGCGATCGGCGAAGTGCAGGCAACCCATCAGTTGATCCTGCAGTCACAGCAGGAGTCAGTTGTTTTTTGGAATCTAGCCGAGCAAGCGCTGACGGGCTTTTCACCTGCCTAGTGTGCCTTGGGCGCGAGTGGGAAAGAGACTCATGTTGATCGAAATGCCTAAGTCTTCGTTAAATTAGAAAAGTTACGTCTGAAGATAGAGGCTCTTTTCTAATTCAAACTGTGGGTTTAATTCAAAACATGAGTTTTTTTAATGTTGATGAACCTTTAATCCGGAGCAAACAAGAAGCGCTTGACATTCAAGATTTACAGGGATTACTTCGTATTCATTGGCGGATTGGCAGCGTCAAGCTGTTTTCAGCGCTTTATACTCGCATTGATCAGATCTTTGTTGTCTGGGGTTGGATTACAGGCGTGATCTTCGTCACGGCTCAGTTTTTGCCGTTGAGTTGGCATCTTCAGGCTGTAGTTTGGTCGGTTTTAACGCTGGCAGGTGTCCTGACCATGTCAACGTTAGCCTGGTTTTGGGTCAGGGTTGAGCAGCTTTGCTGGGTAGTATACGTGTGGGCGGCACTCATGCTCATCGGATTGGGCGTAACGGATGGTGGCATTTTCCTGGGCTGGGGGCAGGTTTTGTCGCATCTTTGTCCACTATGGCTGGGACTCAGCGCCATCGGTTATTTCTGTACCGGCTGGGGCTTGCGATCGCGCACCTTTCTGCTGGCAGGCTTGATCCATCTTTTGGGCATTGTTGTCCTGCCTTATAGCGGTTCCTGGCCGTTTGTCACAACGGGTGTTGTCATTGCGGGAACGCTATTGTTTTTGGCTGAGGTACAATGGGATATGCGGCCACCCTCTGCAACGGCAATTCTGACTGCTGAACAGCAGCAATTTAATTTTGCCCAATACCAGCGCCGCTTAGCCGACTGACGCGAGACATCGGCGACACTTTGGGTTCAACTAGTTCCTGGGTTCAACGAATCCCTGGATTAAACCGATCGTTGGGTTCAATCAATCCTCGCTGAGCATCCACTTCTATCGCACAGTTTAGCAAGGGTCAGGTGTCCCTTCTCCTGATTCCATCTTTGGTGTGAGAGCGTTTCAGACTTGTGAGTGAGTACATCAGCGCTGCAATTGAATAATTTAGAAACGGATACGTAAGAGCTGTACTGGACGGAGGTTATACCGCTGTGCTCCGGAATCTCATCTCCAAGGAGAGCGATCGCAAAGATGAGAGCAGTACAGACAACGATTGATACTAACGGTTGTGGAGTTTTTATCGCTTCCTCCACTTTGCTTTTACCAACGGGAGGCGCAATCCTCCATCAGAGCGGTCAGAGGTAGAAGACGTTCGTATTGTTGATGCAAACTTAGACCGAGTCTTGGGATGATCGCTATCTCAAGACTTAATTTCTATGCCAGATTGATCGCAGTCGGTTTGGTGGTGATCTGACTGGCGTGCTTGGTCACCGTGTGCCGGGTTGGTCGCGGTGCCAGAGTAACCGCTGTTATCAGTGGGTGGCAGCGGTGAGCCAGAGAACTGGCCCCATGGCGGCGGCGGTTAGCGCCACACACTTCGGCTGTTTCTTGCTCCCCAGAGCTACCTTACGGTATTGCTGCCATGTTGCGGTTTGTGTCACGCATGTTGTGGGTTGCGATCGCGCTACTGCTGGCGTTACAGCCTGACAGCATTGCAGCCGCGCCCCTGTCTGAGTCCGTTGCAATTGAGAGAATAGGAATGACACCAGATTTTGTGCGATCGCGCATTGAACAGGCAGCGGCGAGTTGGGTTAACGGCGATGCCCAGATATTTGCCGCGCTATTTGCCCCCGATGGCGAATTTGTGGTGCCGGGACAGCGATGGGTGGGGGTTGAGGCCATCCAGCGTGCGGCGGCAGACTTTGCCAGCAGTCATTCCCACGTCAAGATCGAAATTCAGCGAATTCTGGTGGATCACCAGCAGGCTGTGGTGGAGTGGCAGTGGGAAGATGTCGAAACTAGCACAGGTAAGCATACACGGGCGGATGACGCGATCGTGGTTGATTTTGTGGGCGATCGCATTAAGCGGTGGCGAGAATATATTGACAGCACACTACCGTCTCCAGTGAGCTAGAGTAATTTTACAAAAAGTCACCCCTGGTGACGTGTGATTTCCTCAGCTAAAATGGAACACATGCACTAATCCAAAGGTTGGTCGTCATGAATATCTTTCGCCGCGTGTGGGATTCGTTTGGGTTTGATGATCGTTACGACGAAAACGAGTACGAGTACGAGTATGAGGAAGACGGCTCGCCAGCCTACTACACCTCCGACTCGATCGACCCGACTCATCAACCTGTTGCACCACCAAATAACGTGGTCGGTCTACCCAATCGTCACATGGCGAACACAGAGATGTACGTCATGGAACCCCGTTCCTTTGAGGAGATGCCGCAAGTTGTGATTGCGCTCCGTGAACGGCGATCGATTATTTTGAACCTGAGCCTGATGGATGCGGACGCAGCGCAGCGCTGTGTAGACTTTGTCGCGGGTGCTGCCTTTGCGATCGATGGGCACCAGGAACGCATTGGTGAGCATATCTTCCTCTTCACCCCCAGCTTTGTGCAAATTAGCAGCTATCCGGCAGTTGAGCAACCGGCCCCGCCGCGCGTGCCAATGCCCCCTACCCGTATTACGCCTCCCGCACCCGCTTGGGGCTATACAACGCAGATCAGCCAGTAGCACATGATCGCTGATACACTACAACGCGACGGACTGACTTGGCATGATGTAATGGCTCGTCTGCGCACTGTTGCGCTCGTCCCTGCTGCATTTAAGGAATAATCGGGCATTCTAGCGTAGTTAGCTGTGGGAATGAGCGATGCCGTGATCGCGATCGCGCGTCCCGCCGTCTCTGCTCTGGAAGTTAAGTCGATGCAGTTGTCTCAAACCGCTTTGTCTGCCAGCGTTCACGAATTGCAAACGCTAATTATGTCTTTTCATCCGGCGATCGTCATTGAGACGGTGGAGGAAGAGCGGGTGCAAACCCTGTTGCACGAAGCGACGCAGGACATGAAGATGCAGTTGCTGGAATGGAGCCTTACGCAGGGCTTGGCGCGATCGCACGGGGTTACCAGCCATGATCCGTTTGGCACGTCCGAGAACCGTTGGGTGGATGAGTGTGCCCCACCCAGCGCGCATAAACCTGCTGCCTTTGAGGACACGACTGAACCACTCAAAGCGCTGAAACAGATGCAAGACATCAGCTTTAAAGCGGTTTTCTTGCTTAAGGATTTTGCCAGACATCTGGAGGATGCGGAAGTGGCCCGCCAGTTTCGGGAAGTCCTGCAACTGTTTGCCCAGAGTCGATCGGCGATCGTGCTTACAGGCGATCCGATTAAGCTCCCGCCTGAGATCCTCCATGACGTTGTGTACTTTGACCTGAAGCTACCGGGGCGGGATGAACTGCATCAGGTCGTTGCCGATGTGATCCGCTCGCTGCGGGTGAAAAACCGGGTGTCGATCGAACTTCAGGATGCCGATGTCCCCGCACTGGTGCAGGCATTAACGGGCATGACGCTGAAGCAGGCACGTCAGGTCATTGCCTATGCTGCACTGGAAGATGGCAAGCTCACCCTTCAGGATGTGGGACGCATTTTGCAGCGTAAGGCTCAGGTGATCCGCGAGGGTGGCGTATTGGAATACTTTCCTGCCAGTGATGCACCCGTGGATCTGGGTGGGTTTAATGGATTGAAGCAATGGCTGGCACAGGCTCGCGTGGGGTTCAGTCCCCAGGCAAAGGCGCTGAATTTGAAACCGCCCAAGGGTATTTTGATTGTCGGTATTCAGGGCTGTGGCAAATCGCTAGCCGCCAAAGCGATCGCTCGTGCCTGGAAGATGCCGTTGCTGAAACTGGATACCAGTCGCCTGTATGACAAATATGTGGGCGAATCGGAAAAGAACTTTCGGCAGGCGATCGCGCTGGCCGAGTCAATGGCACCCACCATTCTGTGGATCGACGAAATTGAAAAGGCAATGGGTGGCAGTACGAGTAGCGATGCCGATGGAGGGCTGAGTCGGCGGCTGTTTGGCTCATTCCTCACCTGGATGCAGGAAAAATCCCAGGAGATCTTCGTCGTCGCTACTGCCAATGATCTCTCCCAACTGCCTCCCGAACTGTTGCGGAAAGGACGCTTCGACGAACTGTTCTTTGTCGATCTGCCCAATGAGGCCGAGCGTACTACCATTCTGCAAATCCACCTCGCACGTCATCGGCAAGCCCCGCAGCAGTTTGACCTGGCAGCGCTGGTGCAGGCGATCGACGGCTTTAGCGGTGCCGAAATTGAACAAGCCGTGATTGCGGCGCTTTACCGCGCCCTATATTTGCAAAAACCTCTAGACACCGCCATTCTGCTGGAAACCATCAAAGCCACCATTCCCCTCTCTGTCTCTCGCCGCGAAGACTTGCAAAAGCTCCGAGCGATCGCCGAGGAACGTTTCGTCAATGTTCGGTAGGAGCGATCGGGCTCTGTCCGATCGCAGATACTTTGAACGGAAAGAGATGGAGAGGCGATCGCTTACTAAAATGCTAGAATTCTTACATATTTCTTACCTACTGCGCCTTCGATCGCATGGAAACAACTCGCTTATCAAGTAAAGGACAGGTGATTATTCCCAAGGCGTTGCGTGCTGCCCACCATTGGGAAGCGGGTCAAGAACTCATTGCCACTGCCTTTGGCGACGGCATTTTGCTAAAGCCCAAAAAGCCCTTTCAAGAAACGACGTTGGCAGACGTTGCAGGCTGTTTGCACTATCAAGGTCAGCCAAAGAGCCTGGATGACATAGAAAACGCTGTGCAGCAAGGTTTCCTGGAGCAGTGGCATGATTGCCGTTGATACGAATGTGATTGTACGCCTGCTGACGCGAGACGATGAGCAGCAGTACAACAAAAGCCTCAGGCTGTTTCAAGAGCAAGCCATTTTTATTGCGGATACAGTCATTCTTGAAACGGAATGGGTTTTAAGGTTTGCTTACCAGTTCAAACCGAATGAGAACTGCCGAGCGTTGAGCAAACTTTTTGGGTTGCCCAATGTGCAGCTTGAAAACGTCAGTTTAATGGCACAAGTGTTGCAGTGGCATGAACAAGGTTTGGATTTTGCAGATGCATTTCATTTAGCCAAAAGTCAGAGCTGTCCAACCCTTTATACGTTCGACAACAAATTTGTGAAAAAAGCCGAAGATCTAACTGATTGTGCAGTGCAGCACCCCTGACGATCGCCCTCTGTCCGACGCAGACTATTGGGACAGGAGGAGGTGGAGAGGCGATCAATAGATTAGTTTTTTCTCAGTTTGAATTCACTTGTAACTTTCTGCATTCTGTCGCAACTACTCAGCTAACCTGTCAGTTATCTCTCCAGGTTCTACTTGCTGTGAAGCGTTGTAAATATTAGACAATGTGGAATTAGAACCTACCAATTTAGCCGTGGCTTCGCGGCAACTGATTATTAAACCGCAGAGAAGCATGATTCCTAGCACAAGTTCATACTTTGGCAACTGCTCTTTTAACAAACTCAAGATTTCAGAGTCATTAGTAAGATATTCAAACACTTCTTGAGAAGTGTTGAAGTAAGGTATTTCTCCATGTGGACCATGCAATTCCATATACTGCTCTATTTTGGAGCGCATCATTATAAGCATCGCAGATCGAGAAATATATGCAGGTACTCCATCCCCTAAACTATATATCTGTTGAATTCCCTCTCTCTGAGCGCTTAGTTGAAAGGATTGAGGAGCATGAGCGACACTATTCCTGATTCGTCGCAGTGCATGTAGAGAGTTGTAAATGGTACGACTAATTAAGCGAGTCGCATAGGCGATCTCTATTTTGTCAGCGAGCGAACTAATCGGCCCTGGATAATCAAGGAGCGATTTACGTTCCTTTCTGCTCATTTCTGAAGGAACTATCTCCTCAAAAAGGTTTCTCAATTGTTCATCTACAATCGAGGCACCAACTAATACGGCTCCTCGATCAGACTCTTGTAATAATGTCTCTGTTAACTTTGTAAAGAGATCTTGAATCTCAGGATGATTAAGTATTGACTCATTTTGAGAATTCATTTTTGTGACGCTTCAAGTTTCTAAAATGCAAGATTACTGGGTTTAAATTTTCCTGGAAGAATGTCAGCCCTCCAGGAATGGTTTTTCCAATAAAGTAGTCTAAAAATCCTTGTATCTGAGGTTGAGCTTTTCATCCAGTACTTTTTAGGAATCGCCAACATCTTCACCAAAAACACCCATTTATCGACGCTTTCTTGGATGATTGAATTTGAAGCTGTGGGTAGAACTGATCGCTCAAGGCAGTAGTTCAAAGTAAGCACAATGTTTTGGGCGTACAAGTGAAAAATCACGACGATCGAGAGTGAGTACACGGATGATGCCCGTTCGTTCTGCAATTGTGATGATCGCTGCATCGACCAAATCGAGTTCACTGTCGACATACTGCTCTAGAACTTGATTGATTCGTGCCAAATCTGTCAGCGTTATCGGCTCGATCGGAGTCTTGCTGGCGACCAGATTAGACAGAAATTGACGCATCGCTTGATGCCCCAACCTGGATGCGATTAAATAGCAAACTTCAGGCAGGACAACGCCAGGAAGCAACAATGGCTCATTGAGGTTTTGTGCAACAGCCAACACACGATCGTGGTTGCGATCGCCATCATCGGCAAGGGCAAAGAGAAAGCTGGTGTCCAGTATGGCAGTCATCCTTGTTGCTTTCGATGAAGACTCCAGCCGTAAAACGGATCAATTTCGTTGGCTAAAATCGCTTCGTCGCGCTCGGAGACATTTGTTTCGCCTGAAGTTCCCAGTCCTGCGATCGACAGCAAGAAGTTGGATTGCGTTGCTTCGGGCTTTTGCTCCACTGACTTGTAGCGGAGGTATGCCACAAAGCTACTAAGTTCAGCCAGCGCGTCTTCTGGCAATGTTTTAATTTCCTCTATAAGCTGCTGTCGCGTTGCGAGTGAGGGGTTCATGAGCCAGCCTAAAGAACTACTTGCCCTATTTTAGCCAGCAAGTAGCAGAAGGTGAGCGAGGTGCAACGTGGAATGATGCATTTAACCTTCTGGTAGCCAGTCTTCTGCTAGAACCAGATTTATATCATAGGGACACGTATTGGGAAACAAAGAAAGCTCGATGCTGGTTTGCTTCGCGGCTTGGCGACGGGCGCGTTGATAGCTCGATTCAAGTTGTTCGGTGGGATAATTGTTCAGACTGGGGCTATCTTCGATCGCCAGCGCAATTTGAGTCCGAGCATCCGTGATGGAATCGAGCCAACTATCTGATCGACGTTGCGGTTGATATTGCCACTTGAGCAGATGGAGTAAAAGACGAGTGAGTTGACTGACAATGGCTCGTCGTTCACTCTTGCCCAAGTCTTCAACCTCCTCAATGAGATGCGTCACGTCAATTTCGTGCCAGCGATGCTCTCGTAACAACTGTGTTGTTTGAGCAATCCACGCATTAAAGTCTGCCAAATATGAGTCACTCATCAGTTAATGCCTGCTACAGGTACAGCATGACGACACGATCGCCCCTTGCTACTCCGGTAAATTGTCTGGATCAACACCGAGCGATCGCACATACTCCGCGAGGCGTTCTGCCCGTTGGCGTTCGGCTTCAGTGCGCTGGCGTTCGGCAAGAAGTTGGCGTTGCATTGCTTGCATCTGCTGTTCTGGCATGGGATACGCTCGTCCCTGGGCGTCGTGCCACAGCAAGACTTCTTGCTCAATGCCGCCGATGACCTGTTGACCCCGACCAAGACCCAGACCAATTTCGGGCATCCAGTAGGGTTCACCGATTTGCGATCGATAGGTGTCTCCTTCCAGCCGATAGACCTCAAAGGGTTGATGGCGGTCTCGCTGCCAAAACTCTGGGTTATAGACCACGTAGTAGAGGACGCCTAGCTGAGCGTAGAGTTCGAGCTTCTCGTCATACTCATCATTCGGGCGATGGGAAACCATCTCTAACACCAGAATCGGCGGGATATTATTTTCCTCCCACGTAGCATAGCTGCGGCGCGACTTGCCCCCTTTTTTGCGCTCAACGCCCAGACTCAAAAAGGCGTCTGGTAGCACAGGCACCTTTGGGCTGATTCCAGTGGTGTGATACACCGCCATATCTACCCCAAAATACCAGTCCATGCGGTCTGACCAGAGCAATGCCAGGGAAAACAGCAGCAGGTTGGGCAGTAAGTTCTGATCCTCGTTATCCACAGGCGTATCATCAGAGCACGGTAGCTCTTCGGTGCTGGGTAAGGTGGTGTCAAGCGGTTGTGAAACCATAGGAATAGTAAGGATTCCCGACAGTATCTATTGTAATGGAGCAGTCGTAGACGCATCGTTCATCCACAACTGCTCGCTACCATACCTGGAAGGGTGATTTGAGGATACGTGTCGTGCCTGTGGCTCAACTCTCGGCGATCGCCAACACCTTCACCAAAAATGCCCATACATCGGCGCTTTCTTCAATACGTTTCGCCGTTGGCTTACCTGCACCGTGTCCCGCTTTAGTTTCAATGCGAATCATGACGGGAGTTTCGCCTTTATGGGCAGCCTGGAGCGCAGCAGCGAATTTGAAGCTGTGGGCAGGGACGACGCGATCGTCGTGGTCGGCGGTAGTGATGAGGGTCGCGGGATAGGCAGTCCTAGGCTTGAGGTTGTGCAGGGGCGAGTAGGCGTAGAGCGCTTTGAACTCATCGGTGTTTTCGGGGGTGCCGTATTCGGATGTCCAGGCCCAGCCGATCGTAAACTTGTGGAACCGCAGCATGTCTAAGACACCCACGGCAGGGAGGGCTGCACCAAACAAATCGGGGCGTTGGGTCATGCAGGCACCCACGAGCAGACCGCCATTACTGCCACCGGCGATCGCCAACTTTTTCGGTGACGTGTACTTGTTCTCGATTAACCACTCAGCCGCCGCAATGAAATCATCAAAGACATTCTGCTTTTTCAGTTTGGTGCCTGCCTGGTGCCAGTCTTCGCCATATTCACCGCCACCGCGCAGGCTGGGTTCCGCATAAACACCCCCCTGTTCCAACCACACCAGATTGCTGACAGAAAAGCTGGGCGTCAGCGAAACGCCAAAACCGCCATAGCCATACAGATAGGTCGGGTTGCTGCCATCGAGCACCAGTCCCTTTTTGTGGACGATGAACATGGGAATCTGCGTCCCATCTTTGCTGTGGTAGAAGATCTGCTTCGTTTCGTAGTCTGTAGGATTAAAGTCTACGTTGGGTTCGCGGAAAACGCGACTTTCGTTCGTGACCAGGTTGTAGCGGTAGATGGTGGCAGGCGTCGTAAAGCCTGTGAAACTGTAGAACGTTTCGGTGTCGTGACGCTTGCCGCCAAAGCCTCCCACCGAACCCAGTCCAGGGAAAGTCACCTCACGGACAAATGTGCCGTCCAAGGTAAACAGCTTGACCTGGCTGTGGGCATCTTTCAGATACGAGGCCACGAACTGATTGTTGAGGAGGCTGACACCTTCAAGCGTTTCGGTAGCCTGGGGGATCACTTCGTGCCAGTGAGCACGATCGGGCTTGGTGGCGTCGATCGCAATCACGCGACTGCGCGGTGCCTCCAGGTCGGTGCTAAACCAGAAGCGATCGCCCTCATTATCAATGAAGCTATAGCTGGCTTCAAAGGTATTGATGAGTTCGACGATGGGGGCATTGGCGACCGATAAGTCTTTGTAAAACACCAGGTTACGCGGATCTGTGCCCAGCCAGACGGAGATGATCAAGAAGCGGCCATCTTCGCTCACGTCACCGCTAAAGCCCCAGTCCTTCTGGTCGGGACGTTCATAAATCATGCTATCTTCTGACTGAGGGGTGCCGAGGCGATGGTAGTAAAGCTTCTGATAGTAATTGACCTGTTCCAGCTTTGTTTTCTCCTGTGGCTCATCATAGCGAGAGTAGAAAAAGCCCTTGCCGTCGTGCGTCCACGATGCGCCCGAAAACTTGACCCACTGGACTCGATCGCCCAGGTCTTTACCGCTCTCGACATCACGTACCATCCACTCCTGCCAATCGGAACCAGAAATAGACAACCCATAGGCGAGATGGTGTCCATCCTCGCTGACGGCTAACCCAGAGAGTGCTACAGTGCCGTCCTCGGATAGGGTATTGGGGTCAAGTAGTACGGTGGGCTCATCATCCAGCGATTTGAGCGTGTAAAGAACGCTCTGGTTTTGCAAGCCATCGTTTTTGAAGTAAAAGTAGCGCTCGCCTTGCTTAAAGGGAATGCCATATTTCTCGTAGTTCCACAGCGTCGTGAGGCGTTGTTTGAGGCGATCGCGCGCCGGAATCTTTTCCAAAAAGCCAAACGTCAGTTTGTTTTCAGCCTCAATCCAGGCTCTTGTCTCGGCGGAGTCAGGATCTTCTAACCAGCGATACGGGTCGGCAACGCGTGTCCCGTGGTAATCATCGACTTGATTGGCTAACTGAGCGTGAGGATAGACAAAGGGTTGGGTGGGTGCAGTCATAGCAATGGATGTGAGGCAACTCTGTCCATAGTGACAGATCCACATCAAGAGGGCGATTGCGCCAGCCAGCAGCACACGATTTTTCACAGACAAGTCACGCGCGATTTCTAGGAAAACTGCAACCGATTCGGTTATTCGCCAGTCTACTGACTCTTTGCGCTGATTACCAAAAAAGGCAACTGACAAGCTGCCAGTTGCCCAACGCTGAGACATTCAGTTCAGTTCACGTCGTGTTCTGTGAGCGTGTAATCTTAGCCACACAGAACCTTTACCGTACGCGCACTTGCGTTTGCAGTTGAAAATTCACCTGATTCAGGTAGCCCTGATCGCTCACTGCTTCTGCTGGTAGCAGTTTTGCGTTCACCGCACCTTGAACGATCTCTTTTGCACCAATTTGGCCGAGCGTGTAGGCAGAGGCCAGCCCCAAGTTTCCGGGAATGCCCTGCTCTCTTAAGCCACCTCGTTGAGCCATTGAGACGAGGTCAGAAGGCGGAATGCGATCGCTGGCACTGCTGAGTGGAGGGTACGGATTGAAGGCCGTTGAATCTGCATGCGCTGTCGAGATCAGGGTGGTACAAAGCGTTAGCGTGGTCAAACCAGCAAGAATGAAGCGTTTCATGGTCAACCTCTCAGTAATAAATGAATATTGGACAGTCTGCGTCTATTGAGTAGCAACCTGAACTGTCAATAAAAATATTATTGCACTACAGATTGTTTAATGTCAAACAGTTGGACGTGAATCATTGGTGTGAGGTGTAGTTAAGCCATTCAGGTCGCTTTCTGGCTTGCGCTGCCCCGTTGTCTTGGGTGTTCTAGTCGCTCAGGATCGCGAATTCAATCCCCTGTAAATCAAGGTTTTGTCGGGACGGAGCATTGCCCTGTTCTGACGCAGAGAATTGCACCTTCATCAATCTGCGAACTGGATTCCTGTCTAGAGGTGCCTGTTGACGCTCTAGAATGCCTGGATCCACTCTTTTACGTCGTACTCCGTCCAAACGCCATTTTGCCAATATGGGTCAGACTCAACTAGCTGACGTACGGTGGCTTCGTCGTCGGCTTCATAAATGCCAAAGACTCTGGTCAGGTCTTTTGTGGGGCCGATCGTGACCAACACGCCTGCCTCTTTCTGCCTGGCAAGACCATCGAGATGAGCCTGACGGTGCGGTGCGCGTTTTTCCAACACGTCGTCACAGTAGGTGCCCCAGAGAACGTACTTTGTCATGGGTTGAGTGGAGGGGGTGAGTGGACGGTGCGGAGCAAGGCGTGACTGTTGAGCCGGTAGCTTTCTCCTGGCTTCTGGCTGTTGACTTCTGGCTTTTGACAGCTACATCCTGGCTTCGCGTCCGCTGGTCTTGATTTTTCGCCCGATCAGCTTCGCAAATCAACGCGGAATTTATCGACCAGGGCTTCGCGTACTTTTTGGTGTACAGGATCGATATCGTCATCTTTGAGGGTACGGTCGTCCGCTCGATATACCAGCCGAAAGGCGAGACTGCGCTGCCCAGTCGGCACATTCTCACCCCGGTACTCATCGAACAGGTCGATCGAGTCCAGCAGGGTGCCGCCGGCTTTGGTGATGACACGCTCAATGTCTGCAACCGATACTTGATTGGAGACAAAAAATGCAATGTCGCGATCGGACGGTGGATAGGTGGAGAAGAGTTGGAAGAGCGGTACGCGCGCTTCCTCGCTGTCGAGTTGGTCAATCAGCACGTCGAGATCTAGCTCAAACACATAAACTTCATCGGGTAGACCACGCTCCTGCCGTAGTTGGGGGTGGAGTTGCCCAAACGTGCCCAGGCGACTACCCCGAATCCAGAGTGATGCGGTTCGTCCCGGGTGCAACCGCTCATCCCGGCGATCGGGCTGGAATTCAACCGACAGGCTTAGCCGACGAAATGCCGATTCCAAGAGCCCTTTGGCTTCAAACCAGGTTAACGGCTGTTCCCGCCCCGCACGAACCCACGTTCCGCGTGTCGCATCACCGCCCAAAATACCAGCCAGCGACTCGGCCTCCGCCAACCCGTCTTCGTCCGACCAGAAGATACGACCAATCTCGAAGGCGTTCAAAGCGCCGTTCCCCTGTTCCAGGTTGTACTGAAATGCATCGATCAGTCCTGATAGCAGGTTGGTTCTCAGTGCGGAGTACTCCGCAAATAATGGGTTAGAAAGTACGATTTGCCGGGTTTCTCCAGGTTTTCCCAGGGAATAGTGAGTCACTTCCGTCAGGCCGATCGCGCGAAATACCTGGCGTACATCACGGGTCAGCGCCTGTTCCACGGAAAGAAATCCTGGTTCTGTCTTATCGGGCAGCGTGTCACAGAAGTTGTTGTACCCATAGAGGCGCGCAATTTCTTCAATGAGGTCAATCTCGCGCTCCAGATCGCGGTAACGATAGGGGGGAACGGTCACCGTCCAAACGCGGTCGGCAGTCATTGCTGAAAGGCTGCATCCCAGCGCTGTCAGCGTTCGCTCAACGTCCTGCGGCTGAAGTTCGCCTAATTCATCCCCAATCGTGATTGGCCCCAGAATCTGGTTCACGCGGTCGAGCCGCAATTCAATTGACCGCGCCAATGTCTGATTGCTGCGGTTATCCGCAACGACCTGTGCCACCACGACTCCGCCTGCAAGCTCACTAATTAGCTCGATCGCGCGACAACAGGCCAGATCCAGCTCTGCCTGATTCACACCCCGCTCGTAGCGTGCAGATGCTTCCGTCCGCATTCCCTGCGATCGCGCCGATCGACGAATCGCTGCCGAATCAAACAATGCGGCTTCTAGCATTAAGCTCTGCGTCTCTGCATGAACCTCGGTCGCTTCACCACCCATCACCCCTGCCAGCGCGACAGGCTGATTGTTCGCTGTAATTAGTAGCGTTTGCTCGTGAAGGTTACGAGTTTGGCCATCAAGCGTCTTCAGCGTCTCGCTTGAATTGGCAAACCGGACACCCACCTGGAGCGGGTTGAGTTTTGCGTTTGGACTCTGGGTGTCTTCCCCCTGACGCTTGACTGCTACCAACCGATCGCGATCAAACGCATGGAGCGGTTGTCCCCATTCCAGCAGGACATAGTTAGTAATATCAACGACATTGTTGATGGGGCGTGTTCCTGCCGCCTGCAGTCGCTGCTGGAGCCAGCGAGGAGACGGCGCGATCGTGACCTGCTCGATCACGGTCCCAATATAAGTGGGGCAGGCAGACGGTTCCGAAATTTTCAGCCTTAACACATCCGTTGCGGCTGGCGTTGAGACTGCAGCCGCGTGAGGCAACTTCAAGGCGGCACCCGTTAATGCGGCGATTTCACGCGCGATGCCGACCATGCTCAGGGCATCGGCTCGGTTGGCCGTTGACGTTAAATCAAAAATGACGTCATCCAGTCCCAAGAGCGGGCGGACATCGCTGCCGACTTGCAAGCCTTCACCCTCAAAGCTGTGAATGCCTTCCGATTCTTTTGTCAACCCCAGTTCTGCCAGTGAGCAAATCATCCCCTCTGAGGCGACGCCACGCAGTTTGGCTGGTTTGATCTTGAGTCCATCCTCAGATACCTTCGGCAAAAACGTACCCAGCGTGGCCACTGGCACGAAGAGACCGGCTTTGACGTTGGCAGCGCCACAGACGATCGTCGAGGGGGCCGCCGCACCAATATCAACCTGGCAAACACTGAGGCGGTCGGCATTCGGATGGGGCTGGCGGTCAATTACCTTACCAACCACCACTCCGTTCGCCCAGGTACGACGGTCTTCAATGTCCTCAACCTCAAACCCAGCCATTGTCAGCATCTCCGCCAACGCCTCTGGAGGCATGGTGATGTCAACCAGTTCTCTCAACCAGTTCAAAGAAATACGCATAACCTGCCTGTCAATCTCCCGTATGCAAGAACCATTTTACCCGTTACCCGCCTCGGACGGTGAACGGCACGACATGAGAGGGGTTGGGCGGGATGTTCAAAAGCTGGATGATGCCGATTCAAGACCTGGAACGCAATGATTGTCCAGCGATCGCCAGTGTGAGAGTCAAGTCTCTCAGAGCCGTCTGCTCAAACCATAAAACCTGCCCCCACCGCTCTCTGGCCCTACCCTCTCAGCGCTTAATCGCTCATTTCACCACTGCTGCTCAAAAACTCACCCCTCGATCGCCTTTTCAAAATCCTTGCCGCAGTAGAGAATCAAGAGAGACGAAGTCGTTTGCTAAACGTTCGGAATTTGGTTGAGGTTGAGGTAATAACTTAAATAGGGATCCGAAATAGAATTCAGGGATTGACTGCACGCTTGTTGTACGGTTTCAGGTTTTGGGCACATTAAGGTAAGGGTGTATCTTGAAGAGACGGCGAAGTCCGTAGATGTAAGGACGATATCAATAGCTTTACGCGCAGGCAGAAGAACTTTAGCAACTCTTCAAGGGATATCCCGCATGAACGACACTCTTGTTTGCTGTTCCTGCACAGATAATGAAACTAGGGGCGCAATACCCTGGTAGGCAACGTCAAAGCGAGTGATGCTAAATGAGCTACTGCTTAAACCCAAGCTGTCCTAACCCCGAAGACTCGACTTCTGCCGATGTGTGTCCGGCTTGCGGTTCTAGCATGCTCCTGCATGATCGCTATCGAGTGATTCAGGCCTTGGGGCAAGGGGGATTTGGGGCAACCTTTCTCGCGATCGACGAATCTTTGCCCGGCCATCCCAACTGCGTGATTAAACAGCTTCGTCCCAGCGCTACAGCACCGCATGTTCTGCAGATGGCACGCGAACTGTTTGAGCGGGAAGCGCGGACGTTGGGGCAAATTGGGAACCATCCCCAGGTGCCACGTCTGCTCGATTATTTTGAAGCTAATCAGGAATTTTACTTAGTACAAGAATACGTCAGTGGCTCGACGCTGCAGCAGATTGTCAAGCGCGATGGGCCGTTAATCGAGCAGGAAGTCAAGCGCTTTCTAAGCGAGATTTTACCGGTGCTGGATTACATCCATAAAAATCGCGTGATTCATCGGGACATTAAGCCTGCTAACATGATTCGCCGCGCTCAGGATGGCAAGCTTGTGCTGATCGACTTTGGTGCCGTGAAGTATCAGCACCAACCAAACTCAACCAATTCGGAGCAGACCGCGTTTACATCCTACGCGATCGGGACTCCTGGCTTTGCTCCCCCAGAGCAGATGGCGATGCGCCCGGTTCCCGCCAGCGACATCTACGCGCTTGGTGTGACCTGTATTTACCTCCTTACGGGCAAATCACCCAAAGATCTCGACTATGACCCGGCAACCGGCGAACTGCTCTGGCAGAAGCATGTGCACATTAACGAGCACTTCATCAGCGTCTTGAAAAAAATGCTGGAAGTTTCTGTGCGCCACCGCTACCAATCGGCAGACGATATTTTCAGAGCGCTTGACCTGGAGCCTTACCTGGATAGTCTGGCAAATAGCATGATCGCTCAGCCCAGTAACTCGTCCCGTAAACCCGGTGACTACCGCGTTGGTCCTGACTCAACCGGTACCCCTTCTTCACCCCATGCGCGTGCGGCTGCCGCGATCCGCGCACGTCAAATTAAGTCTGACGCAACCAGTCTCCAATCTGGCCCTGCGCGTAGCCGCGTATTTGATTCGAGAGCCTCCGCCAGCACGTCCTTAAAGAGCAAAGATTCGACTGGCCGCGGTCGCGATTTTAATGGAGAGAAGAACAAGCCGCCGACTCGTCTGGATGCAGAAGGGTTGCAGAGCTATTACTCCAAGGGCAAACGCGATTTTGCATCGTACGACCTGAACTCAATCAACGTCCCCAAGGCAAATCTTTCTGGTGCCACGTTTAACCAGGCCAACTTGAGCAAAATCAATCTACAGGGTGCTAACCTGTTCAATGCCGATTTTGGCCGAGCGAACCTGAGTCGGGCGAACCTGCGTGATGCCAACCTGGTAAAGGCATACATGAACAATGCTGATTTAGAAGGCGCTGATTTACGTGGTGCCGATCTGTCTCAAGCCTATTTGTTGAATGCGAATCTGCGGGGCGCTAATCTATGCGGTGCCAATTTGACCGGTGCCAAGCTGACGGAAGACCAACTCGCTATGGCACGAACAAACTGGATGACCATTCGGCCTAGCGGTAAACGGGGCATGTGGTAGACAGCACCACCCTCATGCGGTTTCGACAGCTGGTTTCATTCGCATTTATTACTCCCACACCCGTCTTCATCGGATGCTGACTTACCACATCAATAACTGCTGTAAGTCACAGCCATTGTCAGCCAGAAGGTAGTAAGTAGGTGGGTCTAATTAAATATAAAGCCTGCGCAGGTTGGATTGAGGCATAAAACCCAACGCCTGCATGGGTTACGCTATCGCTAACCCATCCTACATTTGATTCTACTTCCCTACTTAGTAGCGAGTCAGAAAACTGGCCCAAATGTGGTACTTGGCCAATTGGTTTGCTCCGCAGCAGTGTGGCTAGAGCCAGGTTAGGTGGAGTTGCCCACCACGCTGCGCTATCCATTCCCGTGGCTGCATCGTTTGCTTGAGAACCCAATGGGCTAGTAAGCCTATGCTATTGCAAGGGGCCAATTCACTGCAATGCCTCCGGCAAGCATACGATGGTTCTGCCAGACCGGCCCTTATAGGCCTCTGTCAAGCCATTAATGCGCTTCTACCGCTTCAAACGATCGCGCCTAAGCTGGGTAGATCCGTAGCCGCCGATTGGGTTCATCCCCAAAACTGCGGGATTTCAAGTGATAATGCTCCACGAGTTCATGCTGCATTTTTCGCACGACAGCGGAGCGGGGTAGCAGCTCAACGGGTTGCCCTTTAGGAATGACGATCTGCTCTACAGCGAGTCTGGCTTCCTCCAGGGCTTCGATCTCATCATCACTCCCATTGCCCGAAAATAGGCTCAAATCGGTGACATCGGGTGTACCGGAGTCATCCATATCCAGCATTCGCCTGAGCCCATGGGCAATCTGAGGAATGCTGCTGGCTTTAATCGTATGGATCGGGATCTGACGCGCTTTCGCAATGTGACGCAGCTTAGAGTGATTTTTGACATGCGATCGCAGCGCCAACACGGCGTCAGCATGGTCAATATCTTTGGTCAAGATCACGGGCAAACTAAGGGTACGGATAACCTGATCAAGTTGATGACGACTCACGGCGTAGGGATAAACATGCAGCATATCCTCACCATTTGGGCCAACATGTGCCGCCTCAAAACTGGCTTCAGTGTCGCCATCCAAAACTTCATGGAGAAATGCCGCATCGCCAGTGCTGAAGCGACCCTGTAGGGATTCGTCCAGCATTTGTTCAAACTGCTGTTCGTCGAGCGACAGTTCGCGCTGGTTGGGCGCAGATGGCGGGCGCATTTGTCCCGATGATCGCCAGCCTCGTCCCTGGAGCGTCCCCAACCGCCCCGGGGAGATGAAAGAAGCGCGATCGCTCAACGCATCGTTCTGATTGCCCAGTGGGCTGGATGCACCGCGCATAGATGCTAGGCCGCCCCGCGCTGTACGACGTGCTCCTGCTGGATCTGACTCGGCGCTCGACAATTCGTGCGTAATTACAACTTTGCCGCTGTCGCTGAGTGTACGCACCTGTGGGTTCGGTATCCGTCCACGCAGCAAACTATCAACAGTTTCAGCGACGTGTTCATGGACAACCCAGCGCTGCCGCTCTAACATTTCCACGGCAATGTCGAAGGTGGGCGGAGCCTTTCGTTCTAAAACGCTTTTCTGGCTACCCCGGCGGCGGGCCTCTTCGTCCCCTAATGTTACAGACTGAATGCCGCCAATCAGATCTGACAGGGTTGGATTCTTGATCAAATTCTCCAGTCGATTGCCGTGAGCTGTGCCAACGAGCTGTACACCTCGCTCGGCGATCGTCCGGGCTGCCAATGCTTCCAGCTCGGTGCCGATCTCATCGATGACAATGACTTCTGGCATGTGATTTTCGACGGCTTCAATCATGACCTGGTGCTGGAGCTCCGGTCGGGCAACCTGCATTCGACGTGCCCGCCCAATTGCTGGATGCGGAACATCGCCATCGCCCGCAATTTCGTTGGATGTGTCGATAATTACCACGCGTTTGTCCAGTTCGTCTGCCAGGACACGCGCAATTTCGCGCAGCGCGGTTGTTTTACCGACGCCAGGGCGTCCTAGCATCAGAATCGATCGCCCACTCTCCACTAAATCGCGGATCATGCCGATCGTCCCAAAGATGGCGCGACCAACGCGGCACGTGAGACCAATAATGTCGCCTCGACGGTTGCGAATGGCGCTAATGCGATGCAATGTCCGTTCGATACCAGCGCGATTATCGCCCCCGAAATTCCCCACGCTGGCGATACAGGCATCAAGATCAGCCTGCACAACGGGAGACTCCGATAGATATTCTGCTTGACCAGGAAACCGTGCTTCTGGGCGACGACCGATATCTAGCACCACTTCAACGAGCATATCTCGCTGGGGATGCTGTTCTAGCTGGGTTCGAATCGGCTCAGGCAAAATATCCAACAGCTTGCTTAAATCGTCTGTAATCGGCATGCTTTCGTGAGGAGAGGGATTAGCGTTTGCTGGAACCGGTTCGAGGCTGGCTGGCGCGATCGAGTGAGAACCTTCCGTTGCAGTCGAGGACGGTGCGAGGAACTCAGATTCAGTGTGTCCACCGGAGGGATTAATACTGTTCGGGGTTACCATTGGCTCGATAAAAGAGGAACAATCACAGCGGGCGATGAAATCGATGGCGATAGGGGCGGTCGTGCGGCTGACGGTTGAGGGGGGTCTGCATTGAATCGTTGGTTGATTTCAGTTGTGAGACGAGCGATCGCGCCAAATCGACCGCTTGCTGAAGTAAGTCGGGGAAGTCCTCCAAACGCGGTGGTGGCGACGACCTCGGGCTGCCTGGTCTGTGCATCGACGCGATATGGGCCATGTGGTTAGACGGAAATTGGTCTACTCCTGTAGCGATTGGCTCTGGGTCGGGCATGATCGCCGCCATTGTCATGGCATCAAGCTGGTTCAAAATGGGGGTCAGCAGCATACGAGCATAGCTTCCGTAAGCGACCCCCGCCACATAAGGAGTGTGTGGCAGCGGCGGCATCGCCAGCGTATTCTCCGATCGCCAATCGGCGACGGGTAAGGACGACGTTCGAGGCAACATCGCGTTTAGCGGCAGCAACCCCAGCGATTTAAGCTTGGGTACTGTGTGATGATTGGTGCCACCGGCCAGTTGTACATAGCCCGGTAGTTCAGCCGCCAGCACTTTTTGACTCAGCTTTACGGCTGCTCTCGTTGCCCCAATGCCAAGATCGCCGCTCATTGGGCGACCATCTGTTTGCCAGATGAGTGGACAGGGCAGGGGCGCAATGGTGTCGTACAGCGTCCGGAGATAATCAATTAGCCCCTCACCGTCGGGGCAGCTAATGGCAACTAATTTCAACTTGTTGATCCAGGGTGCGATCGCCTGCCAGAGTCGCTGGAAATCTCCTAAGCGCCCAACCTGTGTATGAATTTCAATGGCATCAACACCCGTCTGTAGGACAAGCGGTGCGATCGCCGCTGGGGTTGAGACGTAGGCACGAGTTGAGATGTGTTGAATCGGACAGACTGGCAAACAGCGACCGCAACCATAGCATCGATCACTAAGGACACCCGATGGCAGCCCATCCCACCCATCCATCGGCTCGGCGCTACTTTGGGGTGATGTTTCCAGGGCCGATCGGTCGCGGTTAGCCGTGGAGCGAGAAGGCTGAAACACGATCGCCTGGGCCGGACATACCGTTTCACAAGGTCGCGGACAATCACTCGGACAGGTCGCGGCGTCAAACTCAGCTTTTCGAAAATGCGGATCCTCGCCATCGTTGAAGCTGACCATCAACCAAGGCAAATGCGTGGCGTTGAAAGAATTCTGCTGGTCATTGTGCACCAGGGACGCAGCCGTATGGAGCGCTGCCTTGGCAATCGAAATGACAGCTGGGTCAGCAGCAATGTCAATGCAATCAACTCCAGCCAGGGTATACGCTAACACCAAATTTCGAATGGCAGGGAGGTGCTGGAAACTGGCTCCGCAAATGAGTTTGAACCAGTGCCCCTCCCTCAGGGATCGCAAAGGGGAGTACAAATCAATCACCCTTCCATCCTAGTGCCACATGCGAAAAAATACGATGCTTCAACGGAAATCTTTTCTTAAAAAATTGCCGTTTTATGCCGAAAGCAGCGCTTTTGTCAGAGGAATCCACCGGAAGGATCGATCGCCACCCAATTCCACTACCACTTTCACACGTGGTTCGACACTGGGTAGTGCGGCTAAATACTCCAACTCTTGATTAGACAGAATAGATCCCTCAATAATCCATAGGAGCAATCCTTTGGCATCGGCAGGCACTTGCTCAACCTGGTAGCTCACGATCGGCGGAATATAGTACCTGTAGCCTACAGCTGCACCAGCGCCCGTACTTTTCTTGCCCAAGTGGGGGGGCCGCACGCCATGGACATCTGTGAGATAGGCCGCCAGATCACCGAGTCCTCGTGCCGTAATGCTGAGCGATACATATCCCGCCGCCCGAATTCGCCGTCGATAGCGACCCTCAAATCCGCCCTCAAGCGGAACATATACCCCTAGCGCACCCTGACTCTCTAGATCACGAATGAGTTGCTTTCCGGTCGTTAGCAATGCCATCGGTACTTACTCCATAACTATCCACTACATTGCACCATCGATTCTTCAAACCCTTGTAACGCCAACTCCCTTCGCCTTCCATCGTCTGTCCACAGCAGAGCAATCGCCACGAACATACAGATCTAATGTTAAAACGAATTAAGGACGAACAGATACAACTCTGAGTGATTACGTCGATCGTCAGCAAATTTGCAAAATCGCTAGACAATATCGGCCTGTTTGTTTTATAGTTAGGAACTGTTGCTAAATTAAGCCGCAGGGCGTTCTGGATCGAGACTGGCATCTGCTAAAGGCCGGAGTCATCGATTTAACAGGATATTTACTTCTACCGTGCGGGATACTGAATGGCGTGCTGTTCAAGTCCTCGGTAGAAATGAATGCTATCGATTAGCGCTCGTATCATTCTCAGTCTTTTGGGCTGAATGCGACACTGATTCAGATTCAAAGGACGTTTCACAGTATCCTAGTTTGGCTAGGTTTGGGTTGCGTCATTAGCTTCTGGCTTTAGCGGGTTTTGGCGCAAGGTTTTGGTGTAAATAGCCATCGACCTTGCCCATTTGTAGCGTGTAGAAAAGGGAGTCCAGTCACCGTGTCTGTTGGTATCCTCGGCACAAAACTCGGCATGACTCAAGTGTTTGACGAAGCAGGGAGAGCGATCCCTGTAACCGTCATTCAGGCGGGGCCATGCACTGTTACACAATTAAAAACAGCTCAGACCGACGGTTACTTTGCCGTTCAGGTCGGATATGGTGAGGTATCTCAGAAGGCGTTAACAAAGCCGGAACTTGGACATCTAACGAAGTCAGGTGCTTCGCCAGTTCGCCATCTTCATGAGTATCGTCTCGCTCAAGCCAGTGAATTTGAATTGGGTCAACAAATCAAGGCCGATACGTTTGCTGCTGGACAGATTGTCGATGTGATTGGCACCAGCATCGGTCGTGGCTTTGCTGGCTACCAGAAGCGTCATAACTTTAAGCGTGGTCCGATGGCGCACGGGTCTAAAAACCATCGCTTGCCTGGATCGACCGGTGCCGGTACAACCCCTGGCCGCGTCTATCCCGGTAAGCGGATGGCAGGACGTTTGGGGGGTGGTCAAGTCACCGTTCGGAAATTGACGATCGTGCGAGTGGATGCTGACCGCAACTTATTGCTGATCAAAGGAGCAATTCCTGGTAAGCCCGGAGCGTTGGTGAATGTTGTTCCGGCTAAGCGAGTCGGACGTTAACAGAGACGGTGCTTTAAGGCGCTGTGACGCTGAACGAGAGACGAAGGTTAAAAACTATGGTTGATTGTGTCGTTAAAGATTGGCAAGGGCAGGAGTCTGGTACCGCGTCCCTTGATTTGAAGGTTGCGAGTGAAGCAACGGCCGCTCATATTGTTCATCGTGCCTTAACACGACAACTGGCAAACTCGCGTCAGGGGACAGCCTCTACCAAAACTCGCGCTGAAGTAAGTGGTGGTGGACGTAAGCCTTGGCGGCAAAAGGGAACCGGGCGAGCACGGGCTGGGTCAAGCCGATCGCCCTTATGGCGGGGTGGTGGTGTCACGTTTGGGCCCAAGCCAAGAGATTACTCAGTGAAGCTGAATCGTAAAGAGCGACGACTGGCTCTCCGGACGGCATTTCACAGTCGTTTAGATGACTTGATTGTGGTTCAAGACTTCGCTGATCAACTGCCGCGTCCCAAAACGAAGGAATTTGCCAAAGCGCTGACGGGTTGGGGGGTGGAACCGCGATCAAAGGTGCTGCTAATTGTGGCGGAACGAGATGAAACCGTCTATTTGTCTGTCCGCAATATTGATAATCTGCGTTTGATTTCTGCCAGCAATTTAAACGTGTTCGACTTGCTGGCAGCCGACACTATTGTGGCAACTGCATCAGCGCTGACGAAAATCCAGGAGGTCTACGGTGACTGATTACAACACTGGCGCGCTTGCTGATCTGGTGCGCCGTCCGATTGTGACTGAAAAAGCAACTCTTTTATTAGAAAACAATCAGTACACGTTTGAGGTTGATCCCAGAGCAAAAAAGCCGGAAATCAAGGCCGCAATCGAAACTCTGTTCGATGTCAAGGTTCTAGCTGTGAGTACTCAGAATCCGCCTCGCAAAGCGCGGC
>JAJPKC010000630.1 GCA_021323955.1 Oscillatoriales cyanobacterium Centralia_MAG_596
CCAATCAGGAAGTGGAACACCACCAACTGGTAGGGGCCACCGTTGTACAACCACTCATCTAAGGAAGCGGCTTCCCAGATGGGGTAGAAGTGCAGACCAATCGCGTTGGAAGAAGGCACCACCGCACCGGAGATGATGTTGTTACCGTACATCAGGGAGCCAGCGACGGGCTCACGGATGCCATCGATGTCTACGGGGGGTGCCGCGATGAAGGCGACGATGAAGCAGATGGTCGCAGTCAGCAGGGTGGGGATCATCAGGACGCCGAACCAGCCCACATAAAGCCGGTTGTCGGTGCTGGTCACCCAGTTGCAAAACTGATCCCATACATTCGAGCGCTCAGCTCTTTGTAAGGTCGTTGTCATGGTAGTTATGAGTGCTTGATTTAACGTGTTTGAGTGGTGATTACCACCTGTTTAGTAGTGTAAAACATACATTGATTTTTGTAAAGAAGTCGGCCTCTACCGATCGCCGCCTCGATCGCCTTCGTAGCCTTAGCTCTGGATTCAAAAGGTTTGAGCCGTCTCAGGAATCTTAATTATCCGTTTACTTTTATGAGAAAACGTAAACATACTGAGAGTACTTCAGATGATTTTTAGTCACTGAGTATAGACGTCTGATTGATTCGATGCACTGAAAGCTCTGTCAGGGAGACGATTTCATTCCTTTAAGTTTTGTTTCATACTGCTGAGTGCTTGCTCAATATCCATTTCTAGGAATCGATCAAGCGCAAGATAGACCCAGTGGTAGGAGCGCTGTGTGTCTTGAAATGTTTTCTGGAAGCCCAGCGCCAGTCGCAGGTCTTCGTAAAGCGGATGCAGGATCACCGAGTAGAGATCGCAAAGACTGGGAAAGTCTTGCTGTATTTTGATCAATGTATTCTGGCTGTCCTCTAGCAGCAGATGAATGTTTTTCCCGTTGATGTAAGGCACGTCAACCATCCAGGCGCGAATGTAGACCGACGTGCAAGCCTGATCCCCTGGAACTGCCATCTCAAATGGGTCAACCAGTGTATCGGAGGATAAGAAGAAGCTTTTGCTCGGCTGCTGAAAGAAATAGACTTCCGATTCACTGGCCACTGGATAAAGGACAGAGATGGCAACGGGATTTAGATTATCTGTCCGTCGGAGCACTCGCATTCCTTGTGGGTACTTCTGTGCCCACACCCGCAGAGCTTTTGCGATTTTGTGGGAAGCTTTGGCAACATCTTTCATCAGTTCCGAATAGGTGCGGGCAATCAGGTTCGCAATTGGAATGGTGTCGGTACGGTGATTGAAGGCGTCTGCTACCAAAACGACCGGTACTTCAGGTTGAGCAGGTAGATCGAGTTCTGGAATGGAGCGGATTTGAAGACACAATGTTTGTCCATCAAACTGCTTTTCGAGTAACCCGAGCGCGACGAATCGATCGATCATCATGCCAGCAGCGCGATCGCTACCCCGCTCCTGGTTACCATAAAACAGCTCTGCGGCCTCACGATGCGTACAGGCAACGGCAACCTCAGTCGAGTGCAATTGAATCAGCGGCTTGAGCACGTCTGCGTTCTCTAACTGTTGGTGCTTTAACAATAGGTAGGCCCACAAGCGCACAAAGTACTCCGCACGACGGCGTGTCAACCCACCCCGTTTCATTAACGTTGTAATGTAAACCCGCTGCTGCTCAAGCGAAAAAAAGTGGTCAAGTGACTCTGGTTCTAAGCGCGCATTGGCGTGTGATAGGGGTTTCAGGGAACTCATGAATCTTATATATGGGAGCGATAATTAACTCATTGGATTGGCTGTTGTGCTGCTACAGCGATCGATAAATCACAGCACCACAGCGCTGAAAAGTACCCAAATGGGTGAGTGCTTTTGCAAAGCCTGCGCGGAGAATATAGACACAGAACGAGGCTGTCGGTACGGAATCCGGAAATTGCTGTTGAAGCTAAGGGGTTATCGACCGGATACTTGCCTGTAGTCCGGCAATATAGTCCACGCTGGTTGTGGCTCCCGAGCCCACTCCCATCCCGTTCATTTAAGGCGATAAACAGCCAATCCCGAACTTGCTTACCCTTGACGACTGAATGATTACGCCGGGGTAAGCTAATTTGATCGCGCGATCGCCAGATGCAAATTGAACTCATTATTCACGATTTAGCCGGTTCCGACAATTGGGAACGGCTAAAACTTCACCTTACTTCGGTCTACTTCACCCTACTTCTGCCTATGTGGGGTTCGTTCGCTGTTCTGGTGTCAGCTACAGGCTACTCATTGTGATTTCACAAGCACAGCGCTCAAAATGGCGACATCGTTTGTGGAACCTGAACTATGACAGCCCCCTTACTCATTGCTTCTCTGGAGTCTGCACCCGTCGGTTCTCGATTTGGCCCGTATGCCTCTGAACGGGCTAATAGTCGTCCTATTTCCAGACAACCGGTCACCCAGCAACGGCAACCGTCTGCGGCATCCTATGACCCCTCGCCGCTGGAATTAATCTGGAGCAGTTTGCTGGAATCGTTGCATCAGGGTGTGATCGTCACCTCCCGCAGTTTGAATCCTGTCTACTGGAATGCTAAAGCGAGAACGCTTTGCCAACATTTGTCAGGGAGTGAGTTTCCGCCCCTGGAACTGCCCACTGCGGTTTCGGAGGTTTGCCATCGATTAATGCGTGTGGAGCAGACCACCGATCGCCCCTTTGTCATGGAGTGCTGTGCTCCCAATGGACAAACGATTCGCATTAGCGCCCGTTGGCTTTGTCTGAAGCACGACCAGCCAAATGTACGATCCAGCGGCAGAGAACAGCCTTATATCCTGATCCTGCTGGAAAACTGCAATGATTTGCTACGCGAAGAGTTACGAATTGAGCAGAAAAAGTACGACCTGACCGATCGCGAGGCGGAGGTCTGGATGCTCTTACGTAAAGAGTACACCTACCAGGAAATCGCCAAAATTTTGCAAATTAGCTTGAATACGGTCAAGACCCACGTTAAGAACGTCTACGCGAAGCGGCGTAGCTGTCAGGGCCGTGAAAAGTTCTGGTGCTGCGACTGACATTCCTGCTCACATGCAGAACGAGGCCGAACGTGGAATGATGAAACTGATAAAATGGCCACTTTTGCCAATCGGTGGATGGGACAGTTCCATTTAAATCTGCTTACAGGAGGGTGTGCAGCCGAAATCATCGCTAGCCTAGAAGTGTGAATACTGCCGGATCGAAATATTGAACGCGATCGTCGGTCGCGGTTCGTCGGTACAAATTCCGCTTTATTGAGTGTCTAGAGTCTACTGCGATGAATGTGTCTGTGAAGACGGTGACGTACAGCCCTGCCTATACGCTGGTGCCAACCTATGAGTGCTTTAATCGTTGCAGCTATTGTAATTTCCGCACTGACCCAGGCAAAAGTGTCTGGCTGACGCTGACCGATGCTGAAGCACGGCTGCGATCGCTACAGAATCAGGGTGTGATTGAAATTTTGGTATTAAGCGGTGAGGTACATCCCCAGAGCGAGCGACGATCGCGCTGGCTGCAGCGAATTTATGACATTTGTGAACTCGCACTGTCTCTGGGGTTTCTGCCGCATACGAACGTCGGCCCGCTCAGCGTTACTGAAATGGAGCGGTTGAAGACTGTGAATGTCTCGATGGGGCTGATGGTTGAGCAAGTGACGCCCATGCTGCAACAAACAGTGCACCGTCATGCTCCCAGCAAATTACCCGAACTGCGGTTACAGCAACTGGCCCAGGCCGGTGAACTGGGCATTCCGTTTACAACGGGGCTACTGCTGGGGATTGGCGAGACGATTTGCGATCGCTGGCACACTCTGGAGGCGATCGCGCAAATCCACGAACGATGGGGCCATATTCAAGAAGTGATTTTGCAGCCTTATAGCCCTGGGCGGACCGAAGTATGGTCAAATTCAGCGCTGGAACCACTCCAACTCGTTGATCTAGTTGCTGTAGCCCGCCGCATTTTGCCTCCTGATATTAAGCTGCAAGTCCCTCCCAATCTGATTCCGACAGACCAGCACTTGATTGCCTGCTTGATGGCAGGTGCAGGGGATCTGGGCGGTATTGGTCCCTGTGATGAGGTGAATCCTGATTACCCGCATCCGATCGACGCTCGTTTGAAGGATGTTTTGCATACTGCAGGCTGGACGTTAGCGCCCCGTCTGCCTGTCTACCCTCAGTACGATGGCTGGTTGGCCGCCCCCCTGCACAGTCTTGTAAAAGGTTGGCGTGAAAAGCTGCTGGGGTTGGAATGCGCCTCACAGTGCTAGGGGCGTTTGAGTTTAGCCGTGCTGGAGTCGCCACTGGTGATGGGTAACACCAGACGGTTTAACACACGATTGTCCTCTAGTTTGTAAAGGCTCAGTTCGCCGCCAATCTGCTTCATCAGTGCCTGACAGATATGTAAATGTTGCCCCGGGGGTTGATCGAGGGTAGAGGGGGCTAACAGATCACCCGATCGGCCCGTTTCCAGATCAGCCAATAAATTCGGTGCAATTTCGCCGTTGTCGGTGATCGAGAGTTCCAGCCAGCGACTATCGATCTGGCGGCACCAGATATCGATGCGCCCGCCAATGTCGCAGCGCTGACAGGCCGTAAGCAGTAGCTCATAAAGCACTAGCTCAATCTTAATAATGTCGCCACTGACCGTGAGATTGGTTTCGTTATGAACCTGCGACCAGAGCTGTTGCTGCTTGATCAGCGGATCGACCCGTCCCAGCGATCGCTTCAACAATGTCACCAACGGCATCGTTTGCGGCGAAATTTGTAGCCCCCACTCTTCTGCCTGAACGACTTGAGCAAGGGGGGTGACCGCATCATGAAGCTGCCGCAAAATTTGCTGGTGACGGGTGCTGAATAGCGGATCTTTGGGATTGCCCAGGTCTTGCAGGCGTCGCAGACTGGGAAGTAGCGATCGCCGCAGTTCCTCCAGAAAGCGATGCTTATACCAGTTCAATTGCTCTAATTCTTCCCGCTGGTGCGTGAGTCTTTCGGTCAGCGTCAGGTAGCGGCGCGACCAGGCAAGCTGACTAACGAGTGCCCCTAATGCGCTCAGGTGGCGCTCTGACCACTGGCGATCAGACGCATCGGCTACTACGACAATCCCAGCCGGATCGTGTTCTGGGGCGGTGCGAAGCGCCATTGCCAGCACTTGGCCGATGTCAACCCCACTGAGCCACTGACGCGTTTCGGGGGAAATGTCCGCGATCGCTAAGGGCAATAGTTCATCACTTTCCAAAACCCACTGAATCAATGAGTCCGTTTGCAGTGAGATGGTTGCGTCAACGTTGACCGCAAAGCGATCGTTGCCAATGATGGGACTGACCAGGACGCCTGTTAATCCTCCTGGTTCCCACGTGATCAGGGTGACCAGTGGCGCTTGCAGCACCTGCGCAATTTGCTGCAGGGCTGCTTGTTCAAGCGCTTTTAACTGGTGGGTCTGCTGAATCATCGTCAGCCCCCACTGGATCGTTTGGTTGATCTTTTGCTGCTGCTCGTTTTGTTTCTGCAGTTGCCACTGGTGCAGAATAAGCCCAAGCTGCTGGCTGACGACACGCACCAGGTCACGCTCTGTCCGACTCCAGGTTCGTGGGCTTTCGTGGCAGACAATCACCAGTCCTTCAATCGGCTGCCCCAGAGACACGTTACAGAGGAGGATCGATCGCACACCGACTTCGAGCAGGCGATCACGCCATGTCAGCAAGCGCAAATCGCCATCCAGGTTCTCGATGCCGATTGTGTCGGTGCTCTTTTCCAACAGTTTCCAATCGGCGCTGCTAAGGGCATCGAGCGGCCCAGCAATGGGGCGACGGTTGGCTGGCTGGCTTTGATAGCAGAGGTCGAAAACGCTCTGGTCGGTATCATACAGCAGCACCAGAAATCGATCGGCCCGGAGCCGCTTACAGACTTGCTCCGCTGCCATTTTCAGTGTGGCTTTCCAGTCATCGTCGCTGTAAATTGAGTGCGCAATTTCAGCGGTCAGCGCGCGATCAAGTTTAATTTGCTCGATCGTCCCTTCCATTTCATCCAGCGGCGCGATCAGGGCAATGATTTGGGCGGCACCGCGAATATAGCTTTTCTCCTCATCTTCCCAAATGCGGGGTTCATGTCCCTCGACTGCCAGGAACCCCAGTAGCTCGTTTTGAAACAAAATCGGCGCGGCCAGGAGCGATCGCGCTCGAATTTGCTGCATTAGCCGACTGGTGGTGTCAGCCTTGAGTGAGCTGTGGGCCTCCCCGATCGAGACAAGTTGGTCGGCGAGCAATGCCTGGTAGAACGCGCTGACCTCCTTGACGGTAATGCCAGAGGCTGGCTGGTTAGCTTCGTTGAATCCGGTCGCTTTTTGTCGATTGCTGATCCGCCGCCAAAAATAGCGCCGCTCTCGCTCGAACCAGTACACGTTGGTTCGCGTTGGCTGAATAAACTGATGGGTTTCTTCCACGATTGCTTCCAACCGAGCGCCCAGTCCTGCCAGCGATCGCAGTTTAGTGAGCAACGCCAGCAAGGGTTGGTCGGGGCGCTTGGTCTGCTGCCGTAACCATTCCGCTTCGATCTGATAGAGTGCAGTCGCAAGCCCACCTAACACCATTGATAGGCGCGCTTTCTCGTCCGATCGCGGCACCGTACCCCAAAGACTTGACCCGAGTAACGTAACGCCAAAGCAACGATCCTGGTAGCGCAGCGGAAAAATGACTGTCCCTTGCACGTCATAATTTTGGGCGGCTTTGCGCCATTCGCCTGCCCGCAACTCTTGCCGCAGATCGGGAACGGCCAGCGGGCGCTGCTGAATGACAACCTGTTCAAGCAAATCGCCCGGATTCAGCAGGAAGCGTTGTTTGAGGAGTGGTACATTGCCAGCAGGCGTTGTGCCGCCCTTTCCATGTAGGCGATGATCCAGGCGGTCATACAGTCCAATCCAGATCAGCGTATAGTCGAACTCAGTTCGCAAATAATTCAGTGTTGTATCAATTAGAACATCAGCGTTCTCTTCTTCCCGCAGAATTTGCAGGACACGCCCCAGGGCAACCAACTGTCTATCGTAGGCGTTTGGCTCTTGCGGTTGAACCATGTAATGCAGCGGCGGATACGCTAATACAACTAAACTTAGCCAGTACAGCCTGTAATGATACAGACGTTTCAGGTAAAAAAATACACTGAAACCAGGTAGGCAGACTAATCTTAAACTTAACCGCCAGACCTAGAAGAACGTTGTATCCATCCTAGTTTGTTTTTGGAGTTCAGGGAAAAACCAAACGATGTCAGTCTTCGTGCGCGCTGGATAGCCAGGTAACACGATCGCCCTTGTACGGTCAAAGGGCCATAAAACGGAAGGGCAGACGGAAGCTGCGCCTGCCCTTGCTCTAACGTTCCACACCTATGGTGTCGTCAGCACTTCCGACGGCAATCGCTTAAACGCCAGTCGTTCGTTTTCGACATCAACAAAGATCGTGTCGCCATTGGTAAATTCACCGCGCAGGATGGCTTTCGCAATCTGGGTTTCCAGTTCGCGCTGGATCGCCCGTTTCAGTGGACGGGCACCAAATACCGGGTCGTACCCAACTTCTGCAAGGAAATCGAGGGCACTATCGGCAAGTTTGAGTGCCATCTTGCGCTCAACCAGTCGTTGACTCAGACGGTGCACCTGGAGTTTGACAATCTGCCGCAGTTCCGACTTCTGTAGAGCGTGGAAGATGATGATCTCATCAATCCGGTTGAGAAACTCGGGGCGGAAGCTGGTGCGCATGGCATCCATCACCCGCGATCGCATCTCTTCGTAGTGGTTGTCATCGCTGGCGACATCCAGAATGTACTGGGAACCGATGTTGCTCGTCATGATAATCACGGTGTTTTTAAAGTCCACCGTATGCCCCTGGGCATCTGTCACACGCCCATCATCCAGGATTTGCAGCATGACGTTAAACACGTCGGGATGCGCTTTCTCAATTTCGTCAAACAGGATCACGGCATAGGGACGGCGACGAATCGACTCGGTAAGCTGTCCGCCTTCGTCGTACCCGACGTAGCCTGGAGGTGCACCAATCAAGCGCGAAACGGCGTGCTTCTCCATGTACTCGGACATATC
>JAJPKC010000701.1 GCA_021323955.1 Oscillatoriales cyanobacterium Centralia_MAG_596
GCTGATGCTCAAACCCAGCCTGCTGTTGCTTGATGAACCCTCTGCCGCGCTATCACCAATTCTGGTAAACACCGTTCTTGAACAGGTAAAGCGGATCAACCAGAGCGGTATGGCCATCGTCCTGGTGGAGCAAAACGCCCGCAAAGCGCTGCAAATGGCAGACCGGGGCTATGTCCTGGAAGCAGGGCGCGATCGCTTTGAGGGACGCGGTATTGATTTGTTGAACGATCCCAAAGTTGGTGAGCTGTACCTGGGCGCAACAGCGGCCCACTAGCAGCGATTCATCCAAGGGACTGGTCGATCGTCTCAATTTGCTCCACGCTCAAGCCAGTTACCTGAGCCACCTGAGCTGGAGCCATTCCCGTTTGCAGCAGGTTCCGCGCAATCTGAGTAACCTGAGACTCGGCGCGATCAGCCCGTTGGCGTTCCTGCTCAACCCGCTGCCGTTCTTGCTCAGCAGCGGTTGGTAATAAGGTGCCATCCGGATAGGCCCAGCGCAGCCAGCAGGCTTCAACGCCTTTGTAATGACCCTGCCAGCGTACCAGCGCCAACCCTAACATCTGGCTGACCAGCTGCCCCTGTTCGTTGGGCAATATTGTCTGGTAAAGCCCACCTTGAAGCTGAAAGCCGGCCCAATCGTCAGGAGCGAAAGGATCGTACCAGAAATATTCCGGTACATGCATCTGCGTCTGGTAGATTCGCTTTTTCTCGCCTTTGTCCGTTGCGGCAGTGCTTTCTGACAATAGCTCGATCACCACATCCGGCGTTTTGCCCTCTTCCCAACAAACCCAACTGCGACGTTCACCTTTAGGGACATCCAGCACGGCAAAGAAATCGGGGCCTTTGAAGTCCTGGTTTCGCACCTGCGCCAGACTGTAGTAGACAAACATATTGCCGCCCACATAGCCATCATCGCGTGCGTCGAGCCAGGGCAAAAGTGTGTCGATGAGTAACTCCATCTGGACTTTGTGACGCTGGGTTTCCATTGGTACACCGTCGTCGCAGGGAAGTTCTGCCTGAGTCGGTGGTCGCGCGATCGACGAATCACCCGGTATAAATGTGGTCATCGCTGGGTACTGGACGCTAAGCTATTCTTTTCATTCTAGCGATCGCTTTTCCATTCTCCAGTCAATCGCCTTTTGCAACCGAACTCATTTTGATTTTGGGACTCGAAAAATTGTCTCAAGCAGCGTTAGAGGCAATGGATCGCGCCACTGATAGTGGAGATTTAATCTACGTTTCGGCAATTTCCATCGTTGAAATCCGCTATCTCATCGATCGCGATCGCCTCCCTGAAGCGGTGCAGGCACAAATTGCTGCCAATCTTGATGCGCCTGATCGAGCGATCACGATCGCGCCTGTCGCTTGGACTGTGGCAACAGCCATCCAGCAAATCGATCGCCTGACGGTGCCAGAGATGCCCAATTCTCTATAAAGACGCTCCGCGAACGTATCATTACAAGTCATTGGCACTTCAGTTGTTGGGGAATGGGACAATAGCGAATGTCGTTTTCAGCGCCGTTTTGGATGGATATTGAGGAAATTATCGTAGCCATCAACGCAGGTAGGATTGTTTCGTCCCGCCATAGCCTGAGAGAAGCGGCAGCAGATAATTTAGTGCTGGGTGAAGTTTACCTATTAATTATGGAAGGGGGCGAAATGATTGAGAAGTATCTTAATGCCTACCCAACGCCAGCATGTTTAATCCTAGGATTCAATACAATAGGGGAACCAATTCATTCTGTCTAGGGATACGATCACGTTGCTCCAAGTCGCAAGGCTCATTACGGTGTATGGTCATGACCCAAGCCGTTGGTTAAACTGGAGAATCAGAAAATGACGTTAGAAGAATTGCAGCAGTGGGCAAAGGCACAAATTGACAACACGGCAAAACCGGAAGTGAGACCAGATATTGGCATTTCGGTGCTGCAGCTGGTAGATGAGTTGGAGCAGTTACACGATCGCGTGCAAAGTCTGGAGACGAGACTGACAACCACCACAGCTTCCCAACCATAGTCTCCCCACTCCCTTTTCTCACCTTGCTCCCAGCTTTCTCAACTCCTCCTCAGCCCTAATGCACGGAAAGGAAGCGGGTAATCGGACTCGAACCGACGACATTCAGCTTGGGAAGCTGACGTTCTACCACTGAACTATACCCGCATGAGAGCAGCACGGAAGAAACCACTCCCTCAATTAGGCTGACTCATCGCTATTATAGAGCGTGCGGTTCCATCTGGAGACAATAAACTGCGATCGCTCCCCTGAATCAGTATCCAGACCATGCTTTATTACCCATCATTGGCCTGCGATCGCGACTCTGGTACGACCATCCGTTCTAACCCATCGCTTTTGAGGGTATCCCCATACGCTGACAGACATTGCCGTTGCGCTAGAACCGCTCCACGTGCCCAAATTGCTTTGTAGCGCCCGATCTTGCCGCTTCACCACACGTCCGGGGCGTTGGGAAGATTTTGCCAGGGTTAGCAATGCCATGAGGGTTAAACGTTTGGCGTACCCATTGCATTGTTTCGAGATCGGTTTCGGTAAACATCTCTGGCATATAACAACGCTTGTCAGCGCCAATACCATGCTCGCCTGAAATACTGCCCCCAACCTGGACACAAAGCTTGAGAATTGCGCCACCCAGTTCCTCAACCTGTTCCAGAGCACCGGGAACAGTGTTGTCATAGAGGATCAGGGGATGCAGGTTCCCATCACCAGCGTGGAAAACGTTGGCAACGTTATACCCATGCTTTTCGCCCAAATCGGCAATTTCTTTGAGCACATACTCTAGCTTTGTTCGGGGAATCACGCCGTCCTGCACATAGTAGTCAGGGCTGATTTTTCCCATTGCGGCAAACGCTGCTTTACGCCCTTTCCAGAGCGTTAACCGTTCTTCTGGATCGGTAGCCACACGAACGCTACGGGCACCATTTTGGCGACAGATCGCTTCGATTCGCTGGCTATTGGCCTCTGCCTCAACAGCCAGCCCATCGACTTCCACCAGCAAAATGGCAGCGGCATCGCGGGGGTAGCAGTTGGTACAAACAACGTCCTCAACCGCATTGATGCTGAAGTTGTCCATCATTTCCATACCACCGGGAATGATGCCAGCGCTAATGATATCAGACACCGTTGCGCCTGCGGCCTCAACGCTGGTGAAGTCTGCGAGCAGAACGCGAATGGATTCTGGCGTCTTGAGAATTTTGAGGGTGATTTCGGTGGCAATTCCCAGCGTTCCTTCAGAGCCAACGAACAGCCCAGTCAGGTCATATCCGGGCATTTCAGGGACAGTGCCACCGATATCGACGATCGCCCCATCCGGTAACACTAGCTTGAGTCCCAACACGTGATTGGTCGTGACGCCATATTTGAGGCAGTGAACGCCACCCGAGTTTTCCGCCACGTTACCACCCACCGAGCAAATAATTTGACTGGATGGGTCGGGCGCGTAGTAAAAGCCGGCCCCGCTGACAGCTTGCGTTACCCAGTTATTGATCACACCGGGCTGCACGACAACTCGCTGATTCTCTAGATCAATATCGAGAATACGCTTCATTAACGCCGTCACAATCAGGACGCAGTCTTCTGTTGGCAGTGCGCCACCCGATAGTCCGGTTCCAGAGCCGCGGGCGACAAAGGGCACCTGATAGCGATCGCACACCTTGACCACAGCCGCGACATCTTCGGTTGTGCGTGGCAGGACAACGACGGACGGGCGTTCGCGATAGCTGGTCAGACCGTCGCACTCATAGACCAGCAGTTCCTCTCGCTTCCGTATCACGCCGTTTTTGCCCAAGATGGCTTCAAATTCTCGCACGATCGGTTGCCAATCGCGCTGGGTATTCGGCGGTGGTTCCTGGGTAAGCATGGTCGGTTGATACTGACGATGAAAGGGATGGGAGAACTGTTTTCATTATCGATGATGGACGAGAAACTGTTGCACACGCTGCCAGACCTGTTCCAGCAAGTCAGGACGGTCGGCATCAAACCACTCGATCGCGGGGTCAGCCCGAAACCACGTCCGCTGTCGTTTGGCAAACTGGCGTGTGTGCAGCACCGTGAGGGAGATGGCTTGCTCCAGAGACATCTCGCCCGCCAGATAGGACTTAAATTCGGCATACCCCAACGTGTTGAGTAGCGGTAGGTCGGCTCCGTACTTCTGACACAGGTACTGCACTTCATCGACGAAGCCATCCGTCACCATCTGGGCCGTCCGTCGCTCAATCCGACGATCGAGCAGCGCCGTGTCCTGACAGTCCAGCCCAATTTGCAGAATGGGATACGCCGGTGGCTGTTCGCCCTGCTGGTCAGACATGGGGCGTCCCGTGACGTAAAACACTTCCAGCGATCGCAACGTCCGCACCTGGTCATTGGGATGGATCTTAACGGCGCTCTCCGGGTCAACCTGCTGCAGGAACGCATAGAGTTGCGGTTGGCCCAGCGTTTGCAACTGCGATCGCAACTCTGGCTGCGGCGGGACACGGGGAATCTTCAACCCCCGGACGATCGAGCGAATATATAGTCCAGTGCCACCGACGAGGAGGGAGACACCGGGAGGTGGGGACACGGGGACACGGGGATGAGAAGGTTGGAACGCCTGACGCCTGACTTCTAACGCCTGATCTCTGACGCCCTCAATCAATTCTCTTGTTTGCTGTTGATACTCTGCGACTGTCAACGTCTCTGTGGGATCGCAGATATCAATTAGATAATGTGGCACTTGCTGCTGGTCAGCCAGCGTTGGCTTCGCCGTGCCAATGTTAAATTCTCGATACACTTGGCGCGAATCGGCACTGAGAATGGCAGAATCAACTCGTTTTGTTTCATCGAGGCGTTTTGCCAGGGCGATCGCTAGCCCAGATTTTCCGGTCGCTGTGGCACCACAAATCACCACCAAAAGTGGTTCGTTTGTACTATTTTTCGTTAGACTGGTTATAGAGATCACTGATGGCAAGCTGAGGTCTATCCATCCCTATGATAAACGGCGCTTGAAATCCCTCTAGAATCGCTTAAAACCCTTTTGTGCTATAATTTTGATAGATTTTGCTATTATGGAGCCTGCGTCAGCTTCAGGCTAACTATTGGAGCGCTTCATTCATGACAAACGATTACGGTACTGAGCAGATTCGAGTCTTAGAAGGTCTTGAAGCTGTCCGGATGCGTCCGGGAATGTACATTGGCAGTACTGGGCCGCGAGGACTCCATCACTTAGTCTACGAAGTTGTCGATAATTCCGTTGATGAGGCACTGGCTGGTTATTGTACTTCCATTCAGGTATCGTTGAATGCGGACGGTTCGGTGACGGTGACGGATGACGGTCGCGGTATTCCAACCGGCATTGTGCCCCGCACGGGTAAGTCCGGGATTGAGACGGTACTGACGATTCTCCATGCGGGCGGCAAGTTTGGGGACGGGGGTTATAAAGTTTCAGGTGGACTGCACGGGGTTGGCATATCCGTTGTAAACGCTCTGTCAGAATGGGTTGAAGTAACGGTCTGGCGCGATCGCAAGGTGCACAAGCAGCGCTTCGAGCAAGGCGTTCCCGTGACGGAACTGGTCGTAACGCCTGGAACGGACGATCGCACGGGGACATCGGTGAGCTTCAAGCCCGATACCACGATCTTTACGACCGGCATTGAGTTTGACTATGCCACGCTGGCAGGTCGCTTGCGCGAACTGGCGTACCTCAATGGCGGGGTCAGAATTGTCTTTACGGACGATCGGCTAGAGCTGCTGAAGCGCGATGAGCCCCACGTTGAAACCTACTTCTACGAAGGGGGCATCCGCGAATATATCGCCTATATGAACCGCGACAAGCAGGCGCTCCATGATGAAGTGGTCTTTGTTCAGGGCGAGCGCAACAATGTTCAGGTCGAAGTCGCGTTGCAGTGGTGCGTTGATGCCTACACGGATAACCTGCTGGGGTTTGCCAATAATATTCGGACAATCGACGGCGGCACGCACCTGGAAGGGCTGAAGGCAGTGCTCACTCGAACGATGAACGCGATCGCCCGCAAGCGCAACAAGCTCAAAGACGGTGATTCCAACCTGGCCGGTGAGAACATCCGCGAAGGGCTGACCGGGGTAATCTCTGTTAAGGTGCCCAATCCTGAGTTTGAAGGGCAGACCAAAACGAAGCTGGGTAACACCGAAGTCCGGGGCATTGTGGATTCGCTGGTCGGCGAAGTGTTGACGGAGTATCTGGAGTTTCGTCCCGGTGTTGCCGATGCCATCCTTGAAAAAGCGATCCAGGCGTTCAACGCGGCGGAAGCGGCCCGACGGGCACGGGAACTGGTGCGCCGGAAGTCGGTGCTGGAGTCGTCTACGCTGCCTGGAAAACTGGCTGACTGTAGCTCGCGTGACCCTAGCGAATCCGAAATCTTCATCGTAGAAGGGGATTCTGCTGGTGGTAGCGCCAAGCAGGGGCGCGATCGCCGCTTTCAAGCCATCCTGCCGCTACGAGGCAAGATCCTCAATATTGAGAAAACGGACGACGCCAAGATCTACAAAAACACCGAAATTCAGGCACTCATCACGGCGCTGGGGTTAGGCATTAAGGGCGAAGATTTTGATGCGTCTCAACTCCGGTATCACCGCATTGTCATCATGACCGATGCCGACGTGGACGGTGCCCACATCCGGACGCTGCTGCTGACCTTCTTCTACCGCTATCAGCGGGCGATGGTCGATCAGGGCTATGTTTACATTGCCTGTCCGCCACTGTACAAGATTGAGCGGGGGCGCAACTATCACTACTGTTACAGCGATCGCGAACGGGATCAGATCATTGCCGGATTCCCTGAGAACGCAAAATACGATATTCAGCGGTTCAAAGGGTTGGGCGAAATGATGCCACAGCAGCTTTGGGATACCACAATGAATCCCGAAAGCCGCACGTTCAAGCGAGTGGAAATTGAAGACGCCGCAGAGGCCGATCGCATCTTTACAGTGCTGATGGGCGATCGGGTTGGCCCTCGACGCGAGTTCATCGAGGCCAATGCGCCGAAGCTCAACCTGACTGATCTGGACATTTAGGAAATTAAATACGTTCGAGATTTGGCAGGGGCGAAGCAGGCGGCCAAAAGTCCTTGCAACAAAGTCAAAGCTACCGACCGAATGCTTCGCCCGTCTCCATTATGGGTGGGCAAGGCAGTCGGTTGCCCCGTTTTATGCCCCCAATGATCAGAGGTTGGGCAGCGGCCAGTTAGAACGCTGACCCAGCTTGCAGGGTGCACCGTCTGGCCTGTCCATATTGTGCTGATCAACGCGATCGCGTCCCGCTAAGTTTGTTAAGCTCTGTTTCAACTTGGGGGATCTCCCGCTCCTGTAAGGATGTGGGTGAAAGCTCCGTGATACCATGCTCTTCGTAACTTCTAATGATTTAGGAGAAAACCTTTGGCACTACGGGTTGCAGTTGTTGGTGGCGGGCCAGCCGGTTCTTCTGCGGCGGAAGTTCTGGCAAAAGCTGGTATTGAAACCTATTTAATTGAACGAAAGTTAGATAACGTCAAACCCTGCGGCGGTGCAATTCCGCTATGCATGGTGAGCGAATTTGATCTGCCGCCCGAAATTATTGATCGCCGCGTCCGCAAGATGAAAATGATCTCCCCGTCTAACGTGGAGGTCAACATCGGCGGCACGCTGAAAGATGATGAGTATATCGGCATGTGCCGTCGTGAAGTGCTGGATGGATTTATGCGCGATCGCGCTGCCAAACTGGGCACCACCGTGATCAACGGCACCATGCACAAGCTGGAGATTCCCGGCAACGACAAAGATCCTTACACCCTTCATTACGCTGACCACTCCAACGGCAGTCTGGAAGGCGAACCCAAGACCCTCCAGGTGGATCTGGTGATTGGGGCCGATGGGGCAAACTCGCGCGTGGCGAAAGCGATCGACGCGGGTGACTACAACTACGCGATCGCCTTTCAGGAGCGGATCCGGTTGCCCGAAGACAAAATGGCGTACTACGACGAACTAGCCGAAATGTACGTTGGAGACGATGTTTCGCCAGACTTCTACGCCTGGGTCTTCCCTAAATACGATCACGTTGCTGTAGGTACGGGCACCATGAAGCCCAACCAGGCCAAAATCAAGCAACTGCAAGCTGGCATTCGGGCACGTGCGGCGGCGAAACTGCGGGGTGGCAAAATCATCCGTGTGGAAGCGCATCCCATTCCCGAACATCCCAGACCCCGGCGCGTAGTTGGGCGTGTGGCGCTGGTGGGTGATGCGGCTGGAACCGTCACCAAATCATCGGGTGAAGGCA
>JAJPKC010000042.1 GCA_021323955.1 Oscillatoriales cyanobacterium Centralia_MAG_596
CCGACCCTTGGGGGCTGGCCCCCAAACCCCCAATCTGAGGGACGGCTGCGTCCCCCAGACCCCCTCCAGATGGGGTTAATGTGGGGTGGCATTATAGCGCTTCGCATTGCCGGGGTGATCGGGTTCCTGGTGCTTGGGTGATGCAGGGTTGCGACGATTTCGGATCGGGTTCTCTCCGTTTTCTGTCTAATGAGGGGATGCCGTAGGCAGAGGAAGCCGGATCTGTAGCGTGCAAAAAGTGGAATGGAATTACTGTCTTGCGTGACGCTGTTGAGTGATAAGGCTCTGTGCTGTCCACTGCTGTAAGAGTGGCGTGGGATCAGTTGGGTTTTCCAGCCAAAATGGATGCGTAGTGTAGACGGCAGGCGATCGATGTTGTGGCGATCGATCAGGATGGAAGCATTTATGCGTTACCGCAGATCCAAGGTAAAACAATCAATCTTGAGACAGACTCCCATCCTTTAAATTCTTGTTAAACTCCCGGGCTAGACCATGTAAATAGTTGATTTCGTTTGCTTTGTGTCGGCATAACTGGCCATATCACCACGCTCAAAGGAATCGATCACGATGAGTTTACCTGCGTGCTGGCAACTGTTTACCAGGCTGTTTCCACTGTCGATCGCTGTAGCTGCTGCGCTCACAGCCTGTCAATCATTTCCATCCAATCAAGACGCCCAACCGCAATCAGAGTCGGCATCAGACTCCGCCTCTGCTGCCCAGCCGATTCAATTTGGAGACGCTACTGGCGAACTGGTCTACGAAGGACAGCCGCGGACCTACCATCTTTACACACCAAAGTCCTACCGCCCCGATCGACCAATGCCGCTGGTGCTGGCCTTTCATGGCTATGGGTCGCAGGGCAAAGACCTGGCGAATGGTTCTGGTTTTAATGAAATAGCTGCACAAAAGGGCTTTCTGGTGGCGTATCCCGATGGTATTCAAAGGCGCTGGAACCCGCTAGATAAATCGTTGACAGGAGTTGATGATGTCAACTTCGTACCCGCCTTAATTGCCCACCTGAAGCACATCCGCAATGTTAACCCGCGTCGAGTCTACGTGGCGGGTGTGTCCAATGGCGGCTTTTTGGTCCAACGACTGGCGTGTGAGTCGTCTTTTCACATTGCCGCCTTTACCTCTGTCGTTGCGAGCTTTCCCAGCCAGCTTCAAGACTCTTGCCATCCGCAAGCCCCCATTCCCATGTTGATGATTAATGGGACTGCCGATGAAAAGGTGCCCTGGCAGGGAGGCCACCTATTCTACGGTTCCATCTTGTCGGTACCGGGGACGATCGACTTTTGGCAGCGTCAAAACAACTGTCAGCCCTCTGCGCGAGTGACGGATCGTAAGCGCGATCGCGTTGAGATTGCCCGCTATCCCAAGTGTGAAGGTGGTGCAGAAGTGGAGCTAGTAACGCTCAAAGGCGTGGGGCATGTCTGGCCGCGCGGTGGCTCTGGCCCGACGCAGTTACTCAACGGTAGCGAAGAAATCTGGAGCTTTTTCCAGCGACACAGCCTGGGAAAGAAGGATGAGGGTTGAGGCGCGGATCCGGCTTCATAGCGGGAAACCCTGGTGATGGATTTGTGACAGATTTACCATTCTCATCGGTTTGCTGGACTACAGTAGTGAGCCTCATCCCCCAACCCCTGCGCCCAATGGTGAGTGCAGGGACATCTGCGGCAGACACGAAAAGGGCGAGGGCAGATGCGGGTTTTGCAGCCTGAGTCGATCGATGCGGCACCGGAGTAACCGATGGGGCTTATGGTGCCAGTCGATGGATATCCCAGCGATCGTCGTGGCGGCTGTACAGAAAGCGATCGTGCAGTCGGTTGGAGCGCCCCTGCCAAAATTCAAAACTGCCTGGAACAACGCGGTATCCGCCCCAGAAGGAAGGTAGGGGAATTTCACGATTGCGAAACTTCTGCTGCATTTTGGCAAATTCCATCAGCAACATCTGGCGAGATGAGATGATGGAACTTTGGGGCGAGCACCAGGCACCCAATTGGCTACCGTGGGGACGCGCCATGAAGTATTGCAGTGATTCGGCTGTCGGGATACGGGTGGCAATACCGGTAATTTGCACCTGGCGCTGGAGCGGTAGCCATAAAAACAGCAGTGAGACATGCGGATTTTCGCTGATGTGGCGAGCTTTTCGGCTTTCGTAGTTTGTAAAAAATACAAACCCATCGCGATCGAAATACTTCAAGAGGACAGTACGGACTAACGGTTCCCCTTGAGCAGATGCCGTTGCCAGCACCATCGCATTCGGTTCCTGTACATCCACTTCGCAGGCCTGTTGAAACCAGTATTCAAACTGCTTAAATGGATCGCTCTGCAAATCCTTGCGACTGAGTTCCGCCTGCGTATAGTCTTCTCGGAGATCATGGATATCCATTGGCAACATTAAGGCTGTATATAATGGGGGCCGCTCTCGGATGGAGATTGCGGTGGATGATGAATTTGATGGATGTCACGCAATGTTTGTTCAGCGGCGTCGGGGTCAACAATGCTGAGCGCAAACCCCACATGGACGATCGCGTAATCATCGATCTCTGCTTCTGGCACATAGGCCAGACTGACGGCTCGAATGACGCCACCAAAGTCAACCCTTCCCATGCGCAGCAAGGGATCGTCGTCGTTACTGATACTGATAATTCTGCCCGGAACAGCTAAACACATACTCCCCCTTTCGATCGCGCTTGTAACGCTGCTACCAATTGTCCCAATGCAATCCCGCCATCATTGGGTGGAAGATGCTGATGCCAGTACGGCTGAAAGCCTTCTGCTCGCAGGCGTTGAATGGCGGACTCGATTAAATACTTATTTTGAAAACACCCTCCAGTCAGTACGACGCGAACGACTCCAACCTGTTTCGCCACGCTCACAATCATTTCCACCAGCGTATTGTGAAATGCCGCCGCAATCTCAGGGATTGGTCGGCCAGAGCGCTGATCGGTCAAAATGGCTCGTACCATTGCGCCCCAATCAACAACCATTGGTTGTGCCGGATCCGCATCGGAGTCGTTCAATAGTGCAAATGGATAAACCGCCCTGGTTGAGACGGACTGCAACAAAAATTCCAATTCCATCGCGGCCTGTCCCTCAAACTCAGTGAATTGACGCAAGCCGATAATGGACGCGACCGCATCAAACAATCGCCCCATACTGGAAGTGATGGAAACCCGCAGGTGGTTGCATAACATTGTCTTGATGATGGTTCGTTCCTGTGGCGAAAACGCCTGCATCGGAAATAGGGCCGCATCGCCATTCACCATCACAGTCTTGAACAGCTCATTGCCAAATAGCTCATTGCCAAATAGCTCATTGCCAAATAGCTCATAGAGTAGCCCGATCGCCGATCGGCGCGGCTCTTTAACCGCTTTTTCGCCACCCGGCAGACCAAACGGACGCAGGTGGGCAACTCGTTGAAACGTGCCATCAGCAATGTACAAGAACTCACCGCCCCAGACTGTCCCATCCGGGCCGTACCCGGTTCCATCCCAGGCGACTCCCAGCGCAGGGCCTTCGATCTGGTTCTCCGCCATGCAGGCGAGGGTATGGGCGTAGTGGTGCTGAACGGGGATAACGGGAATGTGGTATTGGGCGGCAAGCTGGTAGGCAAACTGCGTTGACTGGTAGTCGGGATGTAAGTCGCAGGCCACAGCTAGCGGCTGTTGTCCATACAGGTGTTGCATACGCGCGATCGTGCGCTGAAAGGCTTCAACTGCTGGCACCGTTTCCAGGTTGCCGATGTGCTGGCTGAGCACAATCTGGTGGGCGACATTCAGCGCGATCGTATTCTTCAACTGTCCGCC
>JAJPKC010000322.1 GCA_021323955.1 Oscillatoriales cyanobacterium Centralia_MAG_596
GGTCGATCGCGGTCTGGGATTGCTGACAATAAGGGGCACTCTGGGCGCGGACAGGCGCAATGGGCCATAGCTGAGTGGACAGACCAGCCACCAATGCGGCCACAATCCAGCAGCAGGAGCGACGGGTCAGCGCCGCCGGTACAGCAGTAAAATCAGGGCGATCAGGGTCAACTGCAAATTGCACAAGCCTCATAAGACATTTGGAATAGAGCCGGAAAACCTAGACGATTATCGACTCTATTTCCAAAAATGCAACAGGTGAACCGCAGATCTTTATACCGACGCCAGACCCATTACCCTAACCAGCTTTTGAGCCGCTCCGCAATTTGGGGGCGACGCAGTTTTCGCATCGCTTTGCTTTGGATCTGGCGCACCCGCTCACGCGACAGATTGAAAAGACCACCCACCTCTTCTAAGGTGCAGGGCTTGCTGGACACCAACCCATAGCGGAGGGAAATAATGTCCTTTTCCCGCTGAGTGAGCACATCGCCCAGCACTTCCCACATTTCTTGCCGGAGCATGGTTTCGCTCATCTGTGCTTCCGGTGATTGGGTATCACCATCTTCGAGCAGATCCATCAATTCGGTGTCTTCGCCTTTACCCACGCGATGGTTGAGCGAGAGTGACTTGCGCCGCACCTGCTGGAGATTCTGAAGCTGCTCCGGCGTAACATCGAGCGCATTCGCCAGTTCAACCTCAGTCGGGTTACGGTGCAGTTCTTTCCGCAAATCCCGGTGGGCTTTCTTGAGCTTGTTGAGCTTCTCAACAATGTGGATCGGCAACCGAATGGTGCGGGCATCGTTAGCGATCGTGCGCGTAATTCCCTGCCGAATCCACCAGTAGGCGTAAGTCGAAAACTTATAGCCCTTATCTGGGTCAAACTTCTCGGTTGCCCGATTGAGACCCAAAGCGCCTTCCTGGATCAGATCCAGAAAAGGAACGCCCCGATTGAGATACCGCTTTGCGATCGACACCACCAGTCGCAGGTTTGAGCGGATCATCTTCCGCTTTGCAACCCGGCTCCGATGCAGGCGGTGTTCCAGCTGTCGCTCGGTCAATCCCACCGCTGCGGCCACCTCACCGCGATCGGGCAACCGCCCCAGCTCTTCAGCCAGACGGGTCTGCACGGCATCGATATCCACCAGATAGCGAATTCGTCGTGCCAGCTCCACCTCTTCATTGGGCTTCAGCAGCGGGTAACGCGCCATCTCTTTGAAAAACGCACCCACCGCATCATCGGAGATCGTTTTGCTGTAGCCGGATGGACGGGCGCTGGCCATCTGATCGATGTCTGTGTCGCTGTTCATCGCCTCATCAACAGCCGTATCACCCTGGTAGAACTCTGCTTCTACCGCATCGATATCAGTCAGATCCGGCTCTCCCAGGTCTTCGGCAGTGAGATCAGCAGGCAAATCGCCATCAACTACCAGCTGTAGAGATTCAAGCGAGTCAAGATTTGTGTCATCCACGACAGCCTCAGACTCTGGCGGAAACGTCGCGACCGCTGGTGACGGTGTAGTCTTTTGATACATAAGAACGAATAAAAGCGAGGGGGCAAGATTCAAAAAGGCAAATTAATCCAGTTTTTCAATGGAGAGACAGCTCGTTTGACCAATCGGCTTCAGTGGATTTACTCATTTGATCGCATCTTGATTTGCTGATCTTAACGACTCAATCGGGAAATGGGGTAAATGCTTAGCAGGTTAAAACAATTCATTCCCGGATCGACCCATTTCCTCGATATCGTCCCCTGCCCTCGCACGATCGCTCTCCTGTTACGCTACTGGATGCAAATTTTCAGGCTGTTCGCTTGATTACAAAATGAACCATTAGCTGCGGTCTAATCACCTCAGATCCATCCAGCGCAGCGTGGCGATCGGCCAGAGCACCGGCGGCTAAGCTGGTTGGCTGGAGATTGACCCAAAATTGCCATCCAGCGGTTAACCTGGTCATAATAGGCTCTCACATGCGTCCCCCTTCTCCTCTCTATCGGTAGGGTGAAAACCTGTCCATCACAAGCTAGAGTGTGGGACAACCAGTGGTACGCGGTCGAAAGTAGCAGAGGTAACACGATCGAGTGACAACTCCCCCGATGACGGTTTTGGCGGAGCCGGGAACGGCGTATCAGGCACATCCACCACGACTCGAATGGGTTGAGGTGCTGGTCGATTGTCCTGGGGCACAAGGAATTTTTACCTACCGTTGCCCAGCATCGCTCCCCGTACAGCCGGGCGACATTTTGAGCGTTCCGTTTGGTGCACAACATGTGGGGGCGATCGCGATTCGTTGTCTTGATGCGTCCCCTGCCGACCTGGACATTGCCCAGATTCGCGACATCGATGAACGGTTGCAGTCTGGTTTCTTCTCAACCACCTACTGGCAATTGCTCACCCGTGTAGCAGAGTACTACAGCACCCCGCTCATGCAGGTGATCCGGGTGGCGTTACCGCCCGGACTGCTGGCGCGATCGCAGCGCCGCGTCCGACTATTGCAGCGGGACATCAGCGATTGGGGCAGCCCAGAGACCCCCGACGCCGTTGACACCTCCTCGGTCTGCCTTACAGCCCCGGCCCAACAGCTCCTCCGCCTCCTCCAGGACAGCAAAACGGGGGACTATAGCTGGCAACATTTACAGCGTCAGGTTGCAGGGGCACGACGAGGGCTACAGGAGTTAGTGAGCGGTGGTTGGGTTGAGAATTACCTGGCACCGCCGACCCCAGTTCGCCCCAAGCAACGGCTGGCCGTCACGTTGGCCGTTTCCCCAACCCAGGCCGACCTCAGCCCTCGACAGCAGGAGATCTTGGCCGTCTTGCGACGCCAGGGGGGTGAGCTATGGCTGACCGACCTGCTACAGCGCTGTCAAACCAGTTCAACGACCGTGAAAACGCTGGCGCAGAAGGGACATGTGGTGATCCAGCCGCGAGAAGTACTGCGGCGTGAGGATAGCTCCGTCACCGTTGATGTCCCAAAATCACTGTCGTCGGATCAGGCCGCGGCCCTGACGCAGATCCAGGCATTGACCGGGTTTACGTCGGTGTTGCTGCATGGAGTGACCGGATCGGGCAAGACCGAGGTATATCTCCAGGCGATCGCGCCCGTACTGCAACGAGGGCAGTCGGCGCTAGTACTGGTGCCCGAAATTGGATTGACGCCCCAGTTGACCGATCGCTTTCGGGCACGCTTTGGCAGTCGGGTCTGCGTGTACCACAGTGCGCTGTCTGAAGGCGAACGCTACGACACCTGGCGACAAATGCTGCATGGCGAGGCCCAGGTGGTGATTGGCACCCGCTCAGCCGTGTTTGCGCCACTGCCAAACTTAGGACTGGTCGTGCTGGACGAAGAACACGACTCCAGCTTTAAGCAAGACCAGCCGGCCCCCTGCTACCACGCGCGCACGGTGGCCTGCTGGCGGGCGGAACTGGAGAACTGCCCGTTGATTTTAGGGTCAGCCACGCCGGCGTTGGAGACGTGGGTAGCAATTCGGGACACGGGAATGCGGGAACAGTTCGCGCCGCTTTCTCCCCATGCGTCCACGCCTCCACCCCCGCTCCTCTATCTCTCCCTTCCCACGCGCATCCAGGATCGTCCACTGCCGTCAATCGAGGTCGTGGATATGCGCGAAGAGCTACACCAGGGAAACAACTCCATGTTCAGTCGATCGCTGCGATCGGCCCTGCTCACCATGAAAGAGCGGGGGCAGCAGGGCATTCTGTTCATGCATCGGCGGGGCCACAGCACCTTTGTCTCCTGCCGGAGCTGTGGCTATGTGGTTGCCTGTCCCAACTGCGATGTCTCGCTGGCCTACCACCACGCCCATACCGACGCCACACCGCTACTGCGCTGTCACTACTGCAACTACACCCGCCTGCTGCCCAGTGAGTGCCCCGCGTGTCGCTCGACCTACTTCAAGCACTTTGGTAGTGGGACACAGCGCGTGGCCCAGGCACTAGAGCAGCAATTTCCTGACCTGCGGCTAATCCGGTTTGACAGTGACACCACGCGCACCAAAGGGGCACACCGCGCCCTGCTGACCCAGTTCGCGCAGGGGGAAGCCGACGTTCTGGTGGGGACACAAATGCTGGCAAAGGGCATCGATTTGCCCCAGGTGACGCTGGTGGGGATTGTGTCTGCCGATGGCTTGCTCCATTTGTCAAACTATCGCGCGAGTGAACGGGCATTTCAAACGTTGACGCAAGTAGCCGGTCGCTGCGGACGGGGCGACGATCGCGGGCGGGTCGTTTTACAAACCTACTCGCCAGAACATCCGGTGATTCAGGCCGTACAGAGTCATGCGTATGAGCCGTTTGTGGACGCAGAACTACAGCATCGATCACAGCTCCATTACCCACCCTACAGCCGTCTGATCCTGCTGCGGTTTAGCAGTACCAATCCGGTCGCTGTGCAGCAGGCCGCTGAACGCGTGGCACTCGCTTTAGCAGCGGTCGAAGCCCAGGGCGTTGAACGATTGGGGCCAGCGCCAGCAACGATTCTGCGTGTGGCGCGGCGTTACCACTGGCAGATTTTGCTCAAGCTACCGCTCCACAATGCTGTGACGCTACCAGATATAGCCACGCTCCGTGCCCTCTGCGCCAGCACCGTCAGCCTGACCCTGGATATCGATCCGCTGAATGTCCTGTGAGAGGGCGATCGATCGCGCCTATGCGGGTGTCTCCAACACCCAGTTCACCAGCGTTCTGACACCATACCCCGTCGCGCCAGGGCTGTTGTAGCCATTTTCTTTGTCCGTCCAGACGGGGCCAGCGACGTCCAGGTGGGCCCAAGGCGTTTCCTTCACAAACTGCTTGAGGAACAGCGCAGCGGTGATGGAACCACCAGGACGTGGCCCTGTGTTCTTCATATCCGCGATCGGCGATTTCAACCCATCGAAGTACTTTTCTTCCATCGGCATCTGCCAGATTTTCTCGCCTGCCAGTTCCCCGGCCTGCGTCAACTGGGTGGCGATCGCCGGATCGGAACTCCACAGTCCCGCAATTTCATCCCCTAAGGCAATCACGCAAGCACCTGTCAGGGTTGCCAGATCGACGATCGCATCCACTCCCAGCTTTTCGGCAAACACGAGGGCATCCGCCAGCGTCAGTCGGCCTTCGGCATCGGTGTTGTTGATCTCGATCGTCTTCCCGTTCGAGGCGGTAAGAATATCACCGGGATGAATGGCATGACCGCTGATCATGTTTTCTGTGGCTGCCGAGATAAAGTGGACTTCGACATCGGGTTTAATTTGCGCGATCGCCTTTGCTGCCCCCAACGTCGCGCCCGCACCGCCCATATCGGTTTTCATCATCTCAATGCCGCTACCTGCCCCTTTGATGTTGAGGCCACCAGAATCAAAGGTCAGCCCTTTGCCAATAATGGCTAACTTACGACGAGGCGTACCTTCCGGCTTGTAGGTCAGGTGAATAAATTTGGGTGGCAAGTCAGACGCCTGCGCCACACCCAGGAAGGCTCCCATACCCAATTTTTCGCAGTCTTCCCGCTCCAGAATTTCGAGCGACAAACCGTGTTCCTTCGCGATCGCCTCGGCGGTTTCTGCCAGCGTAATGGGGGTGACGTAGTTGGCAGGGGCTGCAACCAATTCACGGGCCAAAAAGACACCCGAAGCAATTTGACGCGCCCGCGCGATCGCAGCAGTCTGCTCGCCCAACCCCAACAGCTCCACTTGCTCAACGGCAGTGCCTTTATCTTCCGTTTCGGATTTGAAGCGCGTGTCCTGGTAGAGCGCCAGTTCAGCTCCTTCAGCGATCGTCTGAGCCGTCAGCGCCGCGTTATCCTTCCACACCGGCAGGCTAATACCCAGCAGTTTACACTTCTCTTTTTTCGCCAAGCGGGCAATGGTCGCGGCTGTCCGCCGCAGGGTATCCAGCTTCATTCCCTCAGGTTTGCCTAAACCGACTAGAATGATCTTACGCACGGCACTCCCTGCACCGACCCGTGTGGCTGCACTGCTACCATCTTTGCCCTTAAACTCTACTTCCGCAATCAGCTCTTTGATCGTGCCCGATAGCTTATCGTCCAGGGCTGCCAGGTCGCCGGTCAGATCCACCTTGTCTTCAAACAGACCGATCGCCAACCCATCCCCAGACCACTCCAAGAGGGGCGTACCCGTCGTTCGCAAATCCATTCAGCTTTTCCTCGTTTGCTTATTCAGATCTCTAGTATCGATCAAAACTTAGAGACAGAGAGTAGAAGGCAGAGGGCAGAAGAAGGGAGTGGGGAGTGGGGAGTGGGGAGTGGGCAAGCGGCAGCAGCAGCGGGAGCCTAGCGATACTCAAAAATTCCCTTCTGGCTCCTGCCTCCTGACTTCTCAACTTTCTAGCGTAGCGGCGCAAAGCGCTACTCAAGACTTCTAGCTTCATCTCTCATTTTTTATCCTTTTTCCCCCATGCCTCACCTCACTCAACGTCGTCCTGAAAACGTCAGCGGTGACGTTTATGTGGATGACACATGCATTGATTGCGATACCTGCCGCTGGATGGCTCCCACTGTGTTTAAGCAA
>JAJPKC010000280.1 GCA_021323955.1 Oscillatoriales cyanobacterium Centralia_MAG_596
ATGAAGCTATCGCAGCAAGCCAAACCGGGTCAAGACACACTGACGATCGCGGTGATCGCCAATCTGGCAATGGGGCAATTAATACCTGCCCGTCAGTCAGCCGATCAACTAGTGGCGCAAAATCCTGATCTGGCTGCCCTGACGATGAAGGGTCTAGTTGATGTTTCGCAAGGTCACGATCAGGCGGCAATGCAGTCGTTTCAGCAAGGGCTGCAAGCAGAAGAACCTGAAGAAGCCGGCAGTTCTGTCTGGGCACGGACGATCTTGGGGCGGCTTTACTTCAAGCGTGGGCAACTGGAAATGGCAGAAAAGCTCTACCGCGAAGCCTTGCGCGTCATGCCGCAATATCTGCCTGCCATGTTGAACCTGGCAGAACTGGAAGTCCGACGTGGCAACTATCAGACCGCCGAAGACCTTTACTCGACGATCGCGTTGACTTCGCAACGATCGCCGACGGTGTACGACCACATCGTTTTTCGAGGCATGGCGCGAGTCAAAGAGTTACGGGGAGACCCAAAGAGCGCAGAGGCATGGCGCGATCGGGCAGAAGCCCGCTTGAGAAAGGATCTCACTGCCTTTGGACATCGACGCGAACTGGCTCGCCTACTGCTGGAACGTGGTCGCCCTCAAGACCTGACCGAAGCCCTCAGCCTGATGCAGCAAGAAGTTCAGGTGCGGCGCGATGCCGAGACAATGGATACGCTTGCCTGGGTACTAACTCGTCTGGGGCGCTGGCAAGAGGCACAGACCGCAATGCAAGAAGCACTTCGCTGGGGCATTCGCGATGCAGCGTTGTTCAAGCGGGCAGGGGCGATCGCCGGCACATTAGGCAACACCACCCAAGCAGAGGCGTTTTTCCAAGCAGCTCAAGAAACCGATCCTACCTTTGACGAGCAGGCGCAGAAAGCGCTGGGGTTGGGCGTAGGGCTGCTTGGGTTGAATTGACAAAAGGGAGTAGGAGTAGGGAGTAGGGGGTAGGGTATGAAGCGCAAATGGGGTTTGGTTAGGGTTGGCATTTTTTCGTTTTTGGGTGCGTTGCTGCTGTCGATCGCGCTGGCAATACCGAGTCAGGCACATTGGGCCGATCTGGCAGTGGCGAATGTGGAAGTTGGCAAAACCACGACGCACATTACGCTGACGTTTCCGACAGGACTGGTTGCCTCGGCGGATGACAATCGGAATGGCACGTTATCTCCTGCTGAGGTACGTGCCCATCAGGCAGCACTGACGGCATTTTTGGGCGATCGCATTCGCCTCACGGATAGCAAAGGCGATCCGGGCACACTCACCGTCACACCATCGGATACCACTGTGCTGCCACCGGATCAGCAAATCACGGCTGGTACGCATAGTACGCTCAACCTGACGTATACCTGGTTGCAACCCGTCAAGGGCTTAACGCTGCACTATGATTTATTCTTGTCAGGAGTGGCAACGGCACGCTGTTTGACCACTATTAATACGCCTGGACAGACGCAGAGCGTGATCTTTAGCCCAGAGAGCAAAGAGGCGACTTTAATGGGAAAGATACCCTGGTATTTTGCCGGGGGTATTCCAGTGGCGATCGCGGGCTGCTTTGTGTGGGGCGCTATGCATGCAATGTCACCTGGACATGGGAAGACGATCGTCGGCGCTTACCTGGTCGGTGCTCATGCAACGCCACAACACGCGGTTTTTTTGGGCTTGACGACAACCTTCACCCACACAGCAGGTGTGTTTGCGCTGGGATTGGGAACGCTGTTTTTCTCCCAATACGTTCTGCCAGAGCGGCTGTATCCCTGGCTCAGCTTTATTTCAGGCTTGATTGTGGTAGATATTGGGTTACGCCAACTGATGCAGCGGTTGCGTCAAAATCGCTGGGCGAAAAAAACGCTAGACCATCTGCACAGTGGGCACACCCACAAGTATCAACATGAATCCACTCATAGTCATGTGCTTGAGTCCACTCATAGTTACGGACATGCACCGTCTCACAGCCATGTAGAGCCACACAGCTATGTAGAGCTACACAGCTACGTAGCGCCACACAGCCATGATCATGAAGACGCTCACAATCATTCACATGACCACGACCATCCGCACAGGCACGATCACCCCGTACACAGCCATGATCACGGTGATGGACATGTTCATTCCCACGTGACACCGGGTAGCGATGGGGCACCGGTCACCTGGCGGAGTCTTTTAGCCTTGGGCATTTCGGGCGGTATGGTGCCTTGTCCATCGGCGTTGGTGATGCTGCTCAGCGCAATCGCTCTGGGTCGTGTTGGGTTTGGCTTGTTGATGGTACTGGTCTTTAGCCTGGGGTTAGCAGGAACGCTGACAGCACTGGGGTTAATGCTGGTGAGTGCGCGTCATTTGTTTGAGCGTCTGCCGACTCAAGTTCGCCTCGCCCCCTTGTTGCCTGCGGTGAGTGCGCTGGTCATCACGCTGCTCGGTGTCGGCATTTCGACACAGGCAGTGATGCAAATCGGGTTACTCAAGCTGACCTTTTAACCATTCGGTGGTTGCTATGTTGAAGTCTTCTTTCTGCATGGGTATCGCGATCGCTGGTGCCGCTTTCCTGGCTGAGTCAGCGATCGCCAGTTCACTCCCATCCCGTCAATCTGAACCAACGTTGCGGCAAGATGCCAACGCACCCCTTTGCTACATCCAATTTCGGGGCAGTAGCGCGATCGATGTGAGTCACGTCTGTGGCAAGAAGGCTGGTGAAACACCTGTCAATGTGGCGGCTGTAGCTGTCTCAGGTGCCGCTCCACCTGTATTTGATCCTAAAATGATGAATGCATCAACCACGGGGCAATGCAATTTCGTCGATGCCAACGGCAACCCCTGTCTACAGAAATAATTCCGTTAGGACTTACGCAAAAGTCATTTTGAGCGATGGATGTTTAAGTTTTGAGTTGCTGACACAGGTAATCATCAAGTAACCCGTGCTTGAGTTGATGAATTGCCTGTCCTGCTTGTTGAACAAAAAGCCAACAGTGCTTTCCCAGCTTACCGCAGCCGATCCTTTTCGGCAGTTTTGCATCAGTGTCTCAAAACTCATCCGTGCCAGACTGTTATGAGAGCTTGATTTTGAGATGGGTTTTGAGACTGCAGAAAGCCGATGCTGCCGTCGAGACGCGATCGCCTCTTTCGATGTGTCTATTGGGGAGGTTTACGAGACAGTCTCAATGGCCAAACTTTGAGACTGGAATTCGATGTGTCTATTGGGGAGGTTTACGAGACAGTCTCAATGGCCAAACTTTGAGACTGGAAATTGAATCACCCGATACTGTTGGCGAAGCTCGACGAGGATCACACTTCCCTTAATCCGGCGCTAGAGCCGCGAAACGAGAAACCCGAGTTTTGGCTCTTGGCACACCCGTCACCCAGTTGCCCAATCGCTCAAAGTTGATCGCAGTAGCGATTGCAGTACTTTGCAAATGGGTCTTGGTTAGTCCTCGATAGCGGGTTTGCCGTAGTCCAAACACTCGAACTCCTTGAGAGAGGGTTCCTTCAATCCCAGCGCGACGCTTATATCGTTGCTGTCCTTCGGCGCTGGCATGGGTTGCTCTTGCCACCTTGAGCGCTTCATACTGCGGCTGTGGCATCAGCAGTACACTGCGCGCAGCAGGCGGTTTTGCTCGAGTACATTGAGAACGGACGGCACAAGGTCCACAGTCCAACGTAGAGAACCTGGCTTTGAAAACAGGATGCCCATCTTGCCCAATTAAAGGCGACCAGGAGATAGACTGCTTGCCCTGTGGGCATGTTACCCGCTGATGCTCCCAATCCACCACAAATTGAGTGAAGTCAAACGCATTCTCTGTTTTTGTTTGCCAGGTGGGATTGGGGCGAACGGGTCCAACTATCGTAATGCCTTGTGCTTGAGCCTGTACGAGTAAATGAGCTTCGACATAAGCTGAATCGACAAAATGCTCATCGGGTGGCAATTGTTTCTCCATCAAGGCTTGATGAATCGAGTCAGTACAGTTCACTTCATGCACGGTTGCAGCCGTTGTCATGACCTGAGTAATCAAATGGCAAGCCTCATCGTCACAGGTTTCACTGCAATGCACCATGTATCCAGCCCAATGAAGGTCATGCCGACTGCGATAACGTGCATCAATGTCATAGGGCGATTCAACTGCCTCAGCTGCCTGGGTTAATTCACTTTTAGGTTTGAATCTTACCTGCTTAAATCCTGTTTGATCATCGGTAATCACTTCATAATGCCGTTGCCAAATCAGTTTCAGAGCAATGATGCTCGATAGGTTTTGCCAATCAATTGAAAAGAG
>JAJPKC010000654.1 GCA_021323955.1 Oscillatoriales cyanobacterium Centralia_MAG_596
TCATCTACCGTTTCACAGACCATGACATACGCCACATCGAGGGCGATCGCCAGATTTTGCACCAGGGCAGGGAAAAAATCGTTGCCGGTGACAGAGGCCGTTCCGGCAACGATCGTCTGGAGGGTTTCCTCCGCCCGCTGGCGTTCTGCAATCTGCTTCTCTAATTCGTGGTTGATCGCTTCAAGCTGTTCCGGTGTCTGTAGTGCCAGGAACTGAGGCAATAGCTCTATCAAACGTAAAGCAGTATAAAAAGACACGATGGCCGTCAGTGCCTGTTCGATACCAGATAGCCAATAAGTCGGATACCAGAGTGTCCAAATATCCAGCAAGTGGCCCGCACCGCAGAGAACAATAAAGGTACCAAACAGAACAAAAACGTTTGAAAACGGAACATCCCCGCGTCGGCGTATGAAGTGGATTAGCATGGCTGGAATGGAAAAGTAGGCAATGGCAATCAGCGCATCGCTGACGACATGTAGCCCGACCAAGGGAGTTTGCCATAGGTAACAGTGCCCGTGAGGGATGTATTGACTTGGCGACAGAAGATTCTTGACCAGTTCCAGCATGATTTTCTACAGTCAACTAATTTCGAACCTGACAGTTTGGAGTTGAGTAACTCAGAGTATGAAAAATTTCTTATAAGTTTCTTTAAAAAAAATTAGGGTGATGCGCGCTCAAAACTCAAGAAGCTGGCAAGTGCCTTAGACGCAGTCCGTTCCCTTTCAACTATTTACTCAGATAGAATTCCCGTATGTTTAGTGCGCGATCGCTAGCTAAGCAAACTGGCGGTTCAGCGTTTGCAACTCCTGATCGAGGGAAGCCTCCAAAGGTAGGCAAAAAATGGCAAACAACTGCTCTAAAGCCGCTAAGGAATCAAAATGAACCGCTCACGGGGTGAATAACAGCAAACTTGCCAGAAGACAGGATAGATGAAGGGGGAAAATTTGGCAGGTTACCCTGAACGAGCACTATGATGGCAGAAAACACATCATCCCATTGGTTAAAATTATTACACTGTAAATTTTTATCCACTCATCCGGTAAATATATTCATGTTGGCAATGGCGGGTCAGGAGGGTTACGGCTTGTGAAGCATCGTCTCTTGTTCTTGATTAAATGCTTCTCAATTCTGGTCATTACGAGCGCGATCGGCCTCGAACTGTGGCATCGATTCGCCGCAGTCACCCAACGCGATGTGATACTGACGCTTGCCCCTCTATTTTGGATCGGTCGTTTTGCCCTCATCGCACACCTGATTGAGGGGGTTGCAGCAGCGATTTATGCATTGCGGCACCAAAAGCCAGCGCTCTTTTGGGCGGTCTATACCTTCCTCGTCGGTACGGTTGGTTTATTTGAACTCCTTGCCGCTAATCACACCGATAAAACAGTTGTCGAGACCACTCCCGATTGACACCACCATACGCAAGGCCATTTCCCACCGCGAGAGGTCAGTTTGATCAAACCATCAAAAGCTTGAGAGCAATGCTGGTTAAATTTGGGGCGTATTCGACCCAAGTATCTGCGTGAAGACTGACCAAATGGCTAGGACTCGCTCATAATATATCCGCTAGAGTGGCTTCAGATCTTAGCTCTCAGGAGAGCCAGTCTCATAGTTAACAGCGAATCAAACAGCAAAATTGCATTGATTACGGGTGCAAACAAAGGACTTGGATTTGAAATGAGTCGCCAGCTTGCACAGCAAGGATTTACAGTGCTGGTGGCCGCCCGCAAACTTCAAGCGGCAGAAGATGCAGCAACCGAACTCAAACGTGAAGGCTGGCAAGCAGACGCGATCGCTCTGGATGTCAATGACAGCGGCCAAATTCAAACTGCTAAACAGGCGATCGAGCAGAAATTTGGCAAGCTGGATGTCCTAATTAACAACGCTGGTGTAATGCTAGATGGTGACTGGTTCATTAGTAATGCAAGTTCCATTCCAGTTGACACCATCCGTAAGACATTTGACACCAACTTTTTTGCCTTGGTCGAAATCACTCAAGCATTGCTGCCATTAATCTTAAAAAGCCGGAGCGGTCGAATCGTCAACATGGCCAGTATTGAAGGCTCACTCACGCTTCACGCTGACCCGACCTCGCCCATCTATGATTCCAAACCCTTTGCTTACAATGCTTCTAAAGCAGCCGTCAATTCATTTACTGTTCATCTTGCCCATGAATTGCGCCATACATCCGTGAAGGTTAACAGCGCCCATCCTGGGTGGGTGAAAACAGAATTGGGTGGTGAAGGTGCAATGATGGATATTGCTGAAGGGGCCAAAACCGGTGTGCAGTTGGCCACTTTACCCGATAGTGGTGCTACGGGTGGGTTTTTCCATTTGGGTGAACCTGTCCTTTGGTAATGGGAAACATGCGGATAAAAATCCTGGTAAAGGCGTTGCCCTTACCAGGATTTTTGTGTTGACTGGTCCTTCATTACCGCGCTGTTTCCTTAGCGGCACCCTCTGTCAGACATCAAGCCTTCCGTTCCACCAATCATTGTGGACATGGGGCGCGTTGGAAGGCCATCCAGCGATTGCGAGTTAGGGCGAATGTGCAAGTCTGAAATCGGCAACACCGATCGAACCAAATGAGCCGTCGATCGCGCGAAATACATTTCGACGGCCATCCATCCACATCAGGTATTCCTGACATCCTTACCGCTTCCTCACAAGTTCCCCACATTCTTTGCCTATAACCAAAGTGAGGTTACCCAAGGCCCACCAAACGTTAAAGGCAGCAGTAATGCAAGTCGTAACAGCTCACATTCCAGCGTTCACATCAGTTCAAGGATACATCCATTCCATTGAAACCTGTGGCACTGTAGATGGTCCCGGAATTCGGTTTGTTGTCTTCACCGCAGGATGTCCCCTGCGGTGTCTTTATTGTTCGAATCCTGATTGCCGCTATACCGAAAACGGAAAACTAACTACTGTCGATGACTTGATTAGCGAGATCCAGACCTATACCACTTATATGGATGCGTCTGGTGGTGGAGTTACCATCAGCGGTGGAGAACCACTGGCTCAGCCTCATTTTGTCGCAGCACTTCTACGGCGGTGTAAAGCACTCGGCATTCATACCGCACTGGATACATCGGGTTATTGCGATCTGCAAGTTGCTAAACCTGTAATTGAATTGGCAGATTTAGTACTGCTCGATATTAAATCATTCGATCCGCAAATTTATACGCAAGTAACCAGTGTGTCGTTAGAGCCAACATTAGCGATCGCGCAGTATCTCAGTGATATTGGTAAACCCACCTGGATTCGCTTTGTGTTGGTTCCCGGTCTGACGGATGCACCACACAATATTGAAGGATTAGCCAATTTTGTCGCAACCCTAAAAAATGTGGATCGATTAGAAATTCTGCCCTTTCACAAAATGGGGGAATACAAATGGGAGCGGTTGGGATACGACTATCAACTTAAAGAA
>JAJPKC010000628.1 GCA_021323955.1 Oscillatoriales cyanobacterium Centralia_MAG_596
CGGGAGATATCGCCGCCGTAGCATTTGGCGAGCACGTCCTTCCGCAGTGCTGGAATGTGTTCACTAGCGACAATCTTGCTGCCAATCGCTGCCTGAATAGGAATCTTAAACTGATGCCGCGGAATGAGCTCTTTGAGCTTTTCCGTCAGCGCGCGTCCCACTCCGTAGGCTTTATCGCGATGCACGATCGACGCCAGCGGATCAACCGGATCGCCATTGATGAGAATGTCGAGCTTGACCAGCGGATTTTCCCGGTAATCGATGATCTGGTACTCCATGCTGGCGTAACCACGGGAACGGGATTTCATCTGATCAAAAAAGTCTGTTGCCACCTCTGCAAGCGGTAACTCATAAATGAGCGTTGTTCGCCCCGGCGTCAGATACTTCATATCCTTAAACACGCCGCGCCGTCCCTGGCTGAGTTCCATGAGCGTGCCAACGTAGGCTTCTGGCGTGATCATGTCCACCTGGACATACGGCTCTTCAATTTTTTCGCGATGCTGCGGGTCAGGCAAACGGCTGGGATTATCGATCTCTAGCACTTCGCCTTTGATTGTCGTGACGCGATACACCACAGACGGGGCCGTTGTGATTAGATCCAGGTTGTATTCACGCTCTAGTCGTTCCTGCACGATTTCCATGTGCAGTAAGCCGAGAAAGCCACAGCGGAAACCAAACCCCATTGCGCTGGATGTTTCTGGCTCGTAATGCAGTGCGGCATCACTCAGCTTGAGTTTTTCGAGTGCCTCCCGCAGGTCTTCAAACTGGTCAGCGTCCGTAGGAAACATGCCGCAGAAGACCATCGGCTTGGCTTCAACGTATCCAGGCAGCGGCGACTGTGCGGGAAGCGCTGCCATCGTGATGGTATCGCCCACGCGGGCGTCTTCAACCGCTTTGATGGCGGCAGCAATATAGCCCACTTCGCCAGCATGGAGCTGCTCGACCTGCACCTGGGTGGGAGAGAGGACACCCAGCTCGTCAATGACGTACTCTTTGCCCGATGCCATTAAACGGACCCGATCGCCCTTTTTGACGATGCCATCCATCACCCGAAAATAGACAATTACCCCACGATAGGTATCGTAGTAGCTGTCAAAGATCAATGCTCGGAGCGGTTCGGAAAGGGTGTCTTTTGGGGGCGGCACGCGCTGCACGATCGCCTCAAGAATCGCTTCAATGCCAATTCCTTCTTTGGCAGATGCCATGATGGCGTTGCTGCAATCCAGCCCAATGATCTCTTCAATCTCTTGCTTAACGCGTTCTGGCTCAGCCCCAGGCAGGTCAATCTTGTTTAGAACAGGGATAATTTCCAGGTCGTGTTCCAGCGCCAGGTACACGTTGGCCAGGGTTTGAGCTTCAACCCCTTGAGACGCATCAACAACCAGCAGCGCGCCTTCACAGGCCGCGAGCGATCGCGACACCTCGTAGGAAAAATCAACGTGCCCTGGCGTATCAATCAGGTTTAAGACATACTGCTCGCCGTCACGCGCGGTGTAGTTCATGCGTGCCGCCTGCAGTTTAATGGTGATGCCTCGCTCTCGCTCCAGGTCCATGTTGTCTAGGAACTGTTCTTTCATCTCGCGGGCGTCAACGGTGCCTGTGTCTTGCAGCAGGCGATCGGCCAGCGTCGATTTGCCGTGATCGATATGGGCAATGATCGAGAAGTTACGAATGTGAGAAACGGGCGCGTCGGTCATGCAATTTCACAACGGTTGACTAAGGGAGCGGAACCTGATTAGCAAACGTTCCAGCCTGCAGATGAAGCTTGAACGGTTAGCCTGCTCTCACAGACTAACCTGGCGCGGCAAATTAGTCTTCTAACTAGCCTTACTGGTGGCAAACGACATCCCTGCTTGCTTAAAGTATTGTAATGCTTTCTGAGTGGCGGGAGTATTTTACAGAATGACGCCATCCCGTTGAATCTTCTGATGTACTCTCAGCAAGAGATATGTAAAATTTATAGAGAGGCAACCAGAATCTATGCCATAGATCAATAATAGCTGCCTCCTGAGAATTGCTGATGGCTGTCCTCAGGTTGTAGGCTAGGCAAGCTGGCAGCTTTTCTGCCCCCTGTTGATGATTTTCACAATATGCTTTGCGCAAAAGCTCTTTGATTTCACCCTATGAATGAGCCTGCTACCCGCTCTTACCCACCAACTGAAAAGGTGGAAGTCTCGATCCAGCTTGATCCTGACTTGCTCGAACAGCTTAAGCACTTAACCAATGATCCGAGCAAGGTCATCGAGGTTGCGGTGCGGCAATGGCTGAGAAATCAAGGCGGCCGGGAGGATGAACTCGCCCGGACCCTCAAACGCAATCCTCCAGTACCACCACGGGGCGAATGGAACGATTAGCTAAAGCCCCAGTCTTTCTGTATTAGACGGCTGTGAGACAGTCACCGCGCGTGCCCACTAACTCCGAACATTGCCTTCTGCATTTCCTTCCCCCTCCCTGTATCTACCCCGTGTGATTTTCTCGTTGTCACCATCAACAGATTCTCGTTCTGACTCTGATGACTTTTCCTACAGATTTTCAGCGTCCCCTGTCAGAAGGTTTAGCACTCACTTCTGAGTCGAACCGTTCACCGGGATTTGCAGATAAGCCTGAATTTGCCGATGAAATTGTATTTCTGCAAGACGCTGAAGGAAATTATCTGTCGTTTTATTGGCAGCGGGGAAGGCACTATGATATTTCGCCTGACCAGGTTGCTGGTAGCAGTGTTGGTGCCGTCTTTAGTCCTGTTGATTTAACGGTTTACTTAGAGCGATTGCAGCGGGTTCTGAGCAGCCGCATCGCCGAACATTTCTATAGCTACTTCCGGGGTGGTGGTCAGACGCTATTGTTTGATTTAGTCATGAGTCCCGTGTTAGCGCCCGATCGACCACCAACAGCGGTTGTTGTCGCAGGACGGTTGGTTGTCTCGCCAACTGAAGATATGGTGTTGTCTGGATTGGAGGAACCCATTCCCTCTAGTGGTGGGTTTGTGAATGACTATCCGGTGATTTCCCTCAGTTCAGACCGCTACCAAAAGCTGCTCACGCAGATTGCCTGGAACATTCGTCGGACGCTTGACCTGCCAACTATCTGGCAGCAGACAGTGCAGGGGTTGGGTCGGGCATTGGGGGTTAGCCGCTGTATTATTTGCCCTTACGAACCGTTAAACCCCAAGATCAGGGTGATTTCAGAGTACTGTCAAGCACCCTTCCCATCTATGCTGGATTTGGAGTTTTGGGTGGCTGACTACCCGCATTTGGCCGAGGCGATCGCGTCGCTGAAGCCTGTTGTGGTGCAGGGTGGTTCCGACCTGCAGGGGGCTGACACTCACTTTCAGCAGCAATCGACGCTGGTGGTGGCTACGTGCTATCAAGACCAGCCGAATGGGCTGATTGTGCTACACCAGTGCGATCGCCCGCGTCTGTGGGCAGAAGCGGAACTGGGGTTGATGCAGGAAGTCGCCGATCAGGTGGGTACCGCGATCGCTCATGCATCCCTATTTAACGAGAGCCGCGCCCTGACCGCCGAACTGCAGCGAGAAAAGGGCAACCTCATGCAAAAGCATCGGGAACTGGAGGAAGCCAGACAGCAGGCAGAAGAAGCGTCTCGGCTCAAGAGTGAATTTCTGGCCAACACGTCGCATGAGCTGCGAACGCCCCTCAACGGCATGCTTGGGTTTCTCAAGTTGATCTTGGACGGAATGGCGGATGACCCCGTTGAGCAGCAGGAATTCATCAAAGAGTCGTACAGCTCTGCTCTGCATCTGCTGGAAATTCTCACCGATGTCCTAGACATTGCCAAGATTGAAGCGGGTACACTGGAAATCAAGCTCAGTCCGGTCAATCTCAATGAGCTTTTGAGCGATGTGAGCCGTTTTGCTCACAGCCAAATGCCTCAAAAACAGCTCAGCTTTGAAATTCAAAAGCCGCCTACGGATGATGAAATTATCTTGTTTGGCGACTATTTGCGGCTCAAGCAGGTGATGTTTAATCTGGTTGGCAATGCGATTAAGTTTACTCATGAAGGCGGCATTACGATCGGTATCGAAGTCATTAAAAAGAAGTTCATCTTTCAGAATCAAGAGCTTCCGGGTATGGTCAAGGTGCGCGTGGCTGATACGGGCATTGGCGTTTCCCTCGATAAGCAAGACCGTTTGTTTCGGTCTTTTAGCCAGATTGATGGTTCCCGCACGCGGCAGTATGGCGGTACGGGGTTGGGACTGGCTATTTCTCAAAAGCTGGTAGAAGCGATGGGCGGCGTTGTGAACTTCTACAGCATGGGTGAAGGGTTGGGATCAACCGTGACCTTCACTGCGCCGCTCTATCAGGAACCGCTGATGTTCACGTCTTAGTGGCTGATGCTTAAGATCGGGCTGTCCAATTTAAAACACTGTGCCATCGCTCTTGATTTGAATGGGCGGTTGTCCGCCCGCTCGCCGTTCAGCCGCAATGCGACGTCCGGCTGTCCAGGTGCCCCCTTGAAGCACTTTAACTAGCGGCAGGTCGGCAGCCGATCGATTGAGTCGTTGTCTGACCGTTTCGGCAATGCGATCAAGCAAAATTACCGTCAGGGCGCGCCATTCGACGATCGCGGTCGCACCGGGCAACAGCGGTTGCTGTAAAATCGCTGGATCTTTGACCTGCAGCAATCCCAGATCGACACACAGGCCACCGTTACGATACTCCGGTAACCCAGTCAGTGCGTCCAGTC
>JAJPKC010000301.1 GCA_021323955.1 Oscillatoriales cyanobacterium Centralia_MAG_596
GACCACACAGTGAAACTGTGGAATTTGCAGGGCCACGTACTACACACCTTTAAAGGGCATACAGGCAGCGTCGAGAGTGTCAGCTTCAGCCCCGATGGGAAAACCATTGCGACGGGAAGTGCAGACGGCACAGCAAAACTGTGGGATTTGCAAGGCCACGTACTACAAACCTTTAAAGGTCACCTTAGTGAAGTTACAAGCGTGAGCTTTAGCCCCGATGGTAAAACGATTGCGACGGGAAGTGCAGACGGTACAGCAAAGCTTTGGAGTGTACACGGACAAAGGCAGCAAACTTTCCAGGGACATTGTGGGAAAGTCTGGGGAGTCAGTTTCAGCCCTGATGGCAAAATGATTGCCACGGGCAACGAAGATAGCACGGCAACACTATGGAATTTAAAGCAGCGAAAGTTACAAACCTTCCAAGTAAGCAGCAATCCTGTAAACAGCCTCAGTTGCAGCCTCGATGGCAAAGTAATTGCCACAGGAAATAAAGATGGGACAGCAACGCTGTGGAATTGGCAAGGTCAAGCGCTGCAAACCTTCAAAGGAAACAGTGGAAAAATATGGAGCATCGGCTTTAGCCCCGATGGAAAGACGCTTGCCACAGGTTCTGACGATGGAACAGTAACGTTATGGAGTTTTCAAGGGCAAGCGTTACAAACCTTCAAAGGAAACAGTGGAAAAATATGGAGCGTCAGCTTTAGCCCCGATGGAAAGACGCTTGCCACAGGCAATGAAGATCACACGGCAACGTTGTGGAATTTGCAAGGGCAAGCGTTACAAACCTTTAAAGGAGGACATAATAAAAGAGTTTTCAGTGTCAGTTTTAGCCCGGATGGCAGAACGATTGCCACAGGAAGCGAAGATAAGACAGCAATATTATGGAACTTGCAAGGGCAAGTATTGCATCCTTTGGAAGGACATGATGGACGGGTTAAGAGCGTCCGCTTTAGTCCAGACGGTAAAATCATCGCTACAGCCAGTGTGGACAATACTGTTAAGTTATGGGATTTGCAAGGACGGGAGCTTCAGACCCTAAAAGGACATAGTGGAAGTGTTCGGATCGTAGGTTTTAGTCCAGACGGTAAAATTATCGCCACGGGCAGTGCGGACAATACCGTTAAGTTATGGGATTTGCAAGGACGGGAGCTTCAGACCCTGAAAGGACATAGTGGAAGTGTTTGGAGCGTAGGTTTTAGTCCTGACGGCAAGACCCTCGCTACAGGCAGTGCTGACAGCACGGTGATTCTTTGGAACCTGGATCTTGATGATTTAATGGCGAAAGGCTGCGAATGGCTGGACGGCTACCGCACCAACAACCCTAACGGTCGGAGCGACCAAGAACTCAACGCTATTTGTAATGCCGTAGAGCCATCCCATCCTGTAGAGCGCAAGGCATCGCTGTGGACGCAGCCGATCGCCTTCTTCACAAATCTTGGCAAACGGTTTCATGGTTAGTAATGGTAGGAGAGGACGATCGCTCAATTGCGTCTGATCGCCCCTATTTTCGTAGCAGAAGCCGATGCAATCAGCGCACTTCGTTCTACGCAAACAGCAACCGACCCTTCGGTTCTGGACTGATGACCAAGGAACAACCGATTTCCGTTGTAATTGAAAATTTGACATCATACTGGATTCCGTACTGGATCAGTTTTATAAATGATTGCCTCATTGTCGATCGCAAATGCCAAAAGCGCTGTTTGTAACAGTTGCTTGTTTTTAAGGGTGACTCCCAGACACTTTCTAAACAGGATGGCTTTATCTTTTCCCTTCGGATGTTGCAGCTTCAGTGAGTAACGCTCAATCTTATCTCTTAGTTGTGCCTCACCCACCAATACGCTTTCAATCACACTGTGCCGCGCTAGCGATCGCCTGAATATCACCATCACTGCTGATCTATTTGCGCTCTAACAAAAGAACTGAGGTCTTACACACGATCTGTGTTTTTGCAGCTTCAAGGAGAAACGATCGCGCTACCTGCAAGACTCAGCCCCAACCGAATCAACCGTCTTCAAACGCGATCGCCCTTTAAAAACAAGCCTTCTTCCGTTGCTAATGTGGTTGAGTTTTCTCCTCAATGGTGCCTGTAATTAGAAGGTTTTGATCAGTTCAATCAAGGCACGTTTGTCGTCGTCGGGTAGATTGGTGCCAAATAGATGTCCCCGGTCTTCAACGAAGTCGGGCGACTGGCTGATATCCAACAGTGGGCGACTAATAATTGCGGGGAGGCCACCGGAAACATCAAGATCGCGCAGGGATGGTTTGCGTTCCAGGAGTTGGGCGATTGCGGTTCTCACATTCACATTCGCCAGCAAGTTGACGGGCGTTCCTTTGGGAATGGGGACTGCCAGACCGACGGGGAAGTTGATCAGTTTATCCGCCGATAAAATGCTGTCCTGGGACGTGCGCTTAATCACGTGATCGCGTTTTTCCGGCCAGAGCAGCTTTTCCATCGCATCGTTGTAAGCATCCAGGCGACCTTTGACGGATGGATCGGCCGTGTAATGACCAAGGGCATTATTGTGGAACAGTGGTGCCGTTGCCCAAACGCTAATCAGCGAGGGCGTGCGGTAATAGCCCACACCACCAGAGGGAATCGTGAAGTCGATCGGCGCTTTGGCATCAAAGGGATTTTCGAGCGTGACGGTTCCGGGGGATGGCTGCTCCTTGTAGGTTTTGGACGAGTACTGTTCCCAGATGTGTCCCTGGGTGGCATTGGTGGCTAACGCGCGCGCCATATTGGTGCCAATCTGCGTGACAGGGTAGCGCTTGTCATCCGACAGAAAATTGTGGTCGAGGAAATCAGAGCTGAGCAAGGATTTCTGATACCACTGCTTGGCTTGTTCTGGGTCAGCCGCAATGTCTGCGGGTGGCTGTTTGCTGGAGTGGCACTGGGCGCAGTTATTGGCAAAGGCAATCTTGCCGCGCTTTAATACCTCATCGCTGGCCGTCAGAAATGCCTTACCGCCCTCGGCATTCGCTAAGCGCAACGGGGCTTGCGTTTTTAAGAACGCTTCAGCATCAGCCATCCGGGCTTCGGTTTCACCATAGCCTTTGCAGACCTTTCGAGCCGTTTGCGCGTCAAAGGGTCGTTGGGGCGTGCGTCCCAGCAACGCATCATGGCGCGTGAGCCAGTACTCTGAACAGGTGCCAATATTTACATATACTCGTACGGACGCACCAGCAATCCCAATGGAATCCGCCCCATCTTTCAAAATATGCTGCACCGCTTTGATGGAACCATCGGGCATCACCTCTTCTACGGTGGGGCGATCGGCCAAATTAAAGATGGAATTAATCGCGTTCGGATTATTGATGGAATCGGTCGCAATCCGTGAGGTGTCTGAGGTTCCGGGTTCCTGGGTATCCAGCACATGCCAGACAAAATCGCTGGGCTTCAACCCTGACGAGAAGAGTGCCCCTTCCCGCAAATACTGATTGCCAATAGTCGGCACCAGGTTTTCCCATTGCGGGTGTTCTGGATCAGCGGGCGGTTTGAGTGGGTTGAACGCCACGTGGCAGGACGCACAGCTCAGACCAAACAGGTAAGGTGGCTCGATCGCCGCTGGCGTCGCAGTATAAGCACTGGCGCTCCACTTTTTGGGGTCAAAATTGGGATTATTGAATTTACGAATGCCGATGACACCAGATGAGCGTGGATCCTGGCACTCATCCATCCACAAACCATATTGATCCGGTTTCTCTGCCTTCCTGCAGCCCGGATCGTTCATCACGCCGAGTTGGGCAAACCGCTGATCGTGCTTGCGTGAGTCCAGCACCTTCAAAAAGTCGATCTTGCCCCTGGTTCGAATTGTCAGGGCACGATACAGCTTTTCATCGCCATCGCCTGTCCACAGATACCAGGTGCACCGTCCCTGAATCTCGGCCTCGGTCAGTTGTCGATCCTGATAGGCGGGCAAATAGCCCAACTCGCCACAGGGATTTGTCGTTGTGTCGTACGTTCCACGGGTGTATTGATTGTCTCCTGCCGGGAGAGTGGACGATCGCGGGGCGGGTGCAGCCGGGGGACTGGGTAACGCTGTCCCATCAGCAAGGTTTGACACAGCGGCGATCGGGCTAGTTGTGCTCGTCTCCAGTTCACTGGCAAACGCGGCGGCTGTGGAGCAAAGCCCCACCAGCAAGACCACGTAGACCAGAAACCGCCAGGCGCGTTGTATCAACCCCAAACGGGAAGTGTTCATGGAAAACTCCCTGACTCCAACAAATCAGTAGCTACAGCGATCAAAGCATTGCCCAGGAACGTTTCAGAATTCGAGGACAAAACTTAATACCCGCGTTCTACCCCAGTAGGCCTGCCCTAAATAGACACCTGGAGACACTTCTCGGATCTCATCGCGGATCTTTTGCGCCAGAAACGAGGTCTTGGAATAGTCGAGGATGATGGCCTCGCCGCCATCCAACCAGCTTTCGCCTGGGTAAACCTGCGCTTTAATGGCCTGCACCCGAAACAAGCTGACCTTGTTTAACAGCGATGACTGCTCGCGATCGAACACCTTTCCCTGCCAGATCAGCAACCGGATAATGAACGCCAGCACTTTGGCCACGATCGACCCGGGGAAGAAGAGCGCTGTTCCCTGGCTGTCGCCTTCGGGAATTGTGCCGACAGGGCTGCGGCGGTAAAGCGCGTCCAGCTCAGCCTGCGATCGATTCAGTAAGTTAACGTTGTCAAATGTTTGCGCTGTCATTAGCCACCTCGCTCATGCACTAGGATTCAGATCAGGGGCTGGGATTTCCGGAGGAAACCAGTCTCAACTCCATTAAATCCAATTCGGCTCAACGGGTGCGTCCGTGGTGTTTAATCATGGGCGGTTGCAATTATGGCAATCGCACCAAACTGGCGCGATTGAGCATCCATAGTAATCTTCTACGCCGGTGATTGTGTCCGTGAGCCTGAGCGTGATCGAGGATTTTTGTGATCAGCTACATTAGCCCAGCCGATTCATACAGTCGTTTGAGCACGGCCAGGATCTTATCGCCGTACTGGGGGTCGGCGGCCCAGCGACCGTTCAGCATCCCAACCAGGGGCGCAATCCCCCGCGCGACAAAGTTAAAGCGAGGATCGACAACCGCCTGGACGAGCGGTTCAGTGTTGGCATAGGCTTTTAAGTGCTGGATCTGAGCACGGACGCCAATACGGGCACTGGGAAACGAGGCCCCTTGAGCATCGCCGCCAGCAGAACCCAAACCGCCGAAATTGTTCTGTTCCGGTTTGATCGAACCGCTAAAGCGCAAAAAATCGGTCTCAACGCACATCTGGGCAAAGGCAATATCGTAGTCAATGCCTTCGAGGCTGCCCTCCTCGCGGTAGAGCTTGGCAATATCGGGATAGCTCGTCAGCGCCGCTTCATTATTCGCTTTGAGAAACATCAGGAGCTGCACTTCCGATGTATTGCCGTGACCCGTAATCTTGTCGAATTGACCGGGGCAGATTTGCAGAATGGACTTGAGCGCGATCGTGCGGGTGGTGCTATTCCAGTCGATCGAGATATGTTTATCGCGCAGATCAATCGCCCGCACGTACACAATGTTGCGATAAGTAATCCGGCGTACGTTTGGATCGGTTGAGACGTCAATACCCAGTCGATCGACCAGATCGATCGGGACGTAGGCATTCCCGCTGACGATGATGCCCTGTTCCCCATAGATCTGACCGTTGATGTTGATGTTGCAGGGCGGATAGGTGCCCGGTGCAGGCGTTGGCGTTGGTGTTGGGGTGGGGGTGGGGCCGGGAGGCGAGATAGCGGTGCTCCACGCGGCGAGACCATCGGCAATCCCCAGCGCTACATCACGACGGCGGTTTTGGATAATGTAGCGATCGTCGGGATTGGACAGTACCGCTACTTCCATGAGGAGTGCTGGCACCACCAACTGCCGACAAAAGGCGAGACTGCCCAGCCCCGTGGCGGTATCGGGACGGGTGCCCCGGTTGGGTAACTGTGGGACTCGACGCAGTAGCGCCAACAGCAGGGTTTCTGCCTGGGCTTTGCGCTGGTCATTGTTGGCAATGTAGTAGACGGCGGAGCCACGCACAGACGGATTGGAAAAGGCATCGGTATGAATTTCCAGCGCCACATCGTTGCTGCGGGTACGGGCGTTAATCCACTCAAGCGTCTGCGTCGCGCTGAGGTCATCCGGTACAGACAGCACCTCAAAGCCTCGCGATCGCAGTTCTGTCACAACCAGATCGCGGGTCAAGATCATCTCTCTGGCTTCGGTAGTGCCCCCGACGACAGCACCCGGATCGGTCACGCCATTTTCTTGCCCACCATGCGCCGCTGAAATAAAGATTCGTCCCATTTGACCCCGGTTCCCTTCACGTGTAACGGTGCGATGTTAACTCGCTTGAGCATACACTGCCCATGTTGTACACCACGGGAGAAGGTTAGGCGCAAAAATTATAGGTGGGGGGATGGGAGTACTCGTCCCCTCAGTTCCCCTTTCTTGGATGTCGAAGGCTTTATGCTGGGAGACTTTGAACGCCATCGCCCCCCAAAAAATGACTGGAAGCCAGTTTTAGTTGATTTTGCGTAAATCGGATCAACAAAAATTGACATCATCGATGAAAGCCATTAACGCGATGACAACCGTTGATCAGCAAGGGCCGCTGGCCTTAGACAGGCCATGAGTGATTCTCGAAGATGTCTGCAAAACGTGAGGCTGATGCCATTCAACCCTTTTTGCTCCCTGTCCCTCAAGTCTGGCTTTAGTTGGCGATCGGGTCTGGAATGGACTGGGGCACGACGGTATCGCCCGCGCGAGCGGTGGTCGCAAGATGGCTCAAGCGCTTGTCTAGATAGGCATACAGCGTCTCGTTGGCCTGGAAATAGAGAATTAGCCCGCCACGGCGGTGTTCCGCAAAAACGAGCTGAACATGCTGCCGGGGCGACACCAAAAAGTTCAGCCAGTCTGCTGCTTTCCGGTGGGGTACATCCAGCTTACCCACACGCGCACCATCGTCGGTTTCAACCACACAAAACTGGACTTGGGAAGGCATCGGTGTCACCTCAAGACGTTACTGTTCGGTCAATTCGCGATCGCGTTTCAGTACATTTGTATTAAAATATAGCTTACCTTTTGAGTCAACGTCGCAATGGTGGCGGGAAATCGGATCTTCACCTGACCCTTCAGTCCCCTCTTTGTAAATTGAAGGGGCGGTTTGAAGGGGTGCCGTTGCGGTGCTGCGACAGCCGCAATGATTCGTCTGCAATCACCTCCTGACGGAGCAACTGGAGCATGGCTAAACCAGACACCACGGATACGAGCCATTTCGTCCGCTATACAGCCTGTTTAGCCGGAGCATTCTGTCTGCTGGGCGTGGCGCTATCGCTGCTTCACAAGCTGTTGCCGCTGGTGCCAGTGCTCGTACCGGGTGCGATCGGCTGGTGGCTTTGGCAGCGCCACACGCGCACCCAGCAACGACAGCAAAAGAGCCTGAACACAGCGTTTTATCAACTGTTGCGAGAACAGCAGGGGCGCATGACACTGCTCGACTTCGCCCTGGCAACCGAACTGCCCGCGATCGCGGCTCGCCATTACTTAGATCGTCGGGCCAAAGAGTTTGCTGCCCGCTTTGACGTGACCGATCAGGGCGACGTAGTTTACGTATTCTCGGCGCTGGCATTTCCGCACCCACCCGCGCCTCGATCCCAACCTGCACCCGCAGCCCTCGCCGTCCCAGCCCGACCGACTCTGCCTGCATCGCTGACGCAGACCGAACTGGCAAAACGGCTCGGCGTTGCCGCGAAAACGGTCAGTCGCCAAAAGCTTTCCCCCAACCTGATCGACTGGACGCGGGGGCGTGATCCAGACAGGGTTGGGTGGTCGTATTCTGTGGTGGAACAGCGCTTTTTCCCAATGCCCACGATCGCGCACTCAGCCACCATCCCACCAGCCGTGGCAACGCCAATGGATGATCCATAGCTTGCTTGACAGGCTGAGTTATGCGGCCCGACCAGGTAGATAAACCAGCCACAATTCCGTCCTGACTGCCTGACGATCGCGGCAGTGGTCGGCGTTGCTAAAGCATCTTTTCGAGGAATTGTTTGGCGCGATCGCACCGCGGGCTGCTGAAAAACTCATCCGGCGGCGTGTCTTCGGCAAGTGTGCCTTCGTTGAGAAACCAGACGCGGTTGGCGACTTCGCGGGCAAACCCCATTTCGTGCGTGACGATCGCCATTGTCATGCCGGATTCGGCCAGCCGCTTCATGACCTCCAGCACCTCTTTGACCATTTCGGGGTCAAGCGCCGACGTGGGTTCATCAAATAGAATGACTTCTGGTTTCATCGCCAGAGCACGGGCGATCGCGACCCGTTGCTTCTGCCCACCTGACAGCTTTGATGGATAGACGTCGGCCTTCTCGGCCAGACCGACTTTATCTAAAAGGTCGCGAGCCGTGGCCTCGGCCTCGGCCTTTGATACTTTCTCAATCTTGAGTGGCGCATAGGTGAGGTTTTTGAGCACGGTCATGTGCGGAAACAGGTGGAAGTGCTGAAACACCATGCCAACGTCCTGTCTCACTTTGGAGATGTTGACTTTGGAGGCTGTGATCTCCTCCTCGTTGAAATAAACTTTGCCACTGGTGGGTGTTTCTAGCAGATTGAGGCAGCGTAGCAACGTTGACTTCCCGCATCCCGAAGGCCCAATCACTGCAACGACTTCGCCCTTGTTGATTTCGGTCGAAATCCCTTTAAGCACATCTAACTTACCAAAGGATTTGTAGAGCGCTTCAGTTCGAATTACGGCGCTACTCATGCTGTCAGTCTCCTTATGAGATGCTTCTGATACGGATGCTTTAACTACCGATGCTTTAATACCGATGCTTTAATACCGATGCTTTTAACTACCGATGCGTTCAAGGGCAGGACGCACCATTACACCCCACCGTCGCCAGTCACACTGCAATTCTGCCCTAATCGCTGCGTTTTAGCCTCCTCTCTAGTGTAGATGCTGCATAGGTGAGGGCCATGACCAGCACGTAATAAATGACGCCAGCCAGAATAAGTGGCTCGAAGTAGATGTACTTATTTGCGCCCACAATTTGCGCTGCCCGCAGGATCTCGACCACGCCGATCGTGGATACCAGCGAGGAATCTTTGAGCAGCGCAATGGTTTCGTTGACCAGCGCTGGCAAAATATTGCGCAACGCCTGGGGCATGATGATATCTTTCATCATCAGCGTGTAGGGAACGCCCAGGGACATCGCAGCCTCACTCTGACCGCGATCGACGGCCTGAATACCGGCACGGATGGTCTCTGACATGTACGCGCCAGAGTTGAGGGTAAACGTCAGCACCCCGGCCTGGTAAGGGCTAATGTTGTAGCCCGTCAACTGGGGTGTGGCGTAGTAGACCAGCGATAGCTGGAGCAGCAGTGGCGTTCCCCGAAAGATGGACGTATAGACATTGGCCAGCCAGGGTAGAAACCTGACCTTGGAAATCTTAAATAGCGAGAGCGCCGCCCCCCAGATCAATCCCAGAAACACCGACGACAGCGTAAAGGCGAGCGTAACCGGAATCCCTGCCAGGACGAAGGGAATATCTGGCACGATGCGGCTGAAGTCAAGATCCAGTCCACCGCGCGCGGACTGAGCCAGCAATGGGGCGATCGGCAATGGCAGATGCGGCCATGACTGAGCGGGCGATGGCTGGATCCCCACGCCAAACGCGAAGACAACTACCAGCAGTGTTTGGAGGGCGATCGCGCCGTAGCGCTGCCCAAACCGCGTCAACCTGGGAAACACCAGCGGCAAGCGCCGAAAGACAGTTGGGAACATTTGCATAGCGAGTTACATCGGTTGACGCCTTACTTACTGGGCGAGGCTGAGGGCGACGCGGAGGGTGACGCCGACGGTGAGGGTGACGCGGGAACGCTGGTCGAGAACCATTTCTTTGCCAGTGTCTTGAGTTCGCCACTGTCTTTCAGCTTTTGGAGCGCTTTGTTAAAGTCCGCGACCAGTGGTGAGCCTTTTGGAAACGCTACGGCTGAACCAGATGGGCCATCCGATGGGATGACGTTAAACTCCAGTTCGGGGTTAGACGCAATAAATCCCTGCGCGACGGTGTCTTCAACGATCGCCGCATCAATCCGCTTCGCCTTGATCTCCTGGATCAAATCGGGCACTTTATTCAGTTGCTTCACCTTCATGCCTTTGATTTTTTCGGCAATTTTGTTGGCATCGCTCTCCTGAATGGAACCCAACTGGACACCAACGGTTTTACCGGCGAGGTCGCTGGTCTGCTTCAGGTTGCCGCCTTTGGGGGCAACGATCGTATTTTTGGCTTCGTAATAAATAGTGGAAAAGTCCACGTTTTTTTGGCGTTCGGGAGTGGGGGTCATCCCGGCCATGACGAAATCAGCCCGTTTGGCCTGGATCGCGGGAATCAGGCCATTGAAATCAGATTCGTTGACTTTGAGTTCGTACCCCAGATCGCCGACAATTCGGTTGGCAATATCAATATCAAAGCCAACAATTTTGCGATCGCCGCCACTGGTGTCGTAGTACTCATAGGGCGGGTAGTCGGGTGATGTCACCATCGTCAAAACTTTTTTGCCGCTGGAGGATGTGGCATTTTGGCCCGGTTGTGGGGGTTCACAGCCTGCAATCAGGCTGATGACCAGCGAGAGAGTCAGCGGCAGCGTAAACAGAAGCGATCGGCGTTTCATCAAAGTTGTTTCCTCGTCAAGGGGGGCAGTACGGGTGCAACCAATTTCTCGGTCTATCAGGCAATTTCACACGATCGGCACGTGCTGCAAAGCCTGGAGTACAATTCTTAGCTTCACAATTTGTGATTCAAGGTCTGTGATTCAAGGTCGGTGGTTCAAACGATATGAACATTGAATTAGCACAGGGTGAGCTAGAAAACAAACGTCGTGCGAATGACTCCAATCACCACATCGGGGTTGCGATCGTCGTGGTTGGGGGCCGTTAGCCAGATCACGCCCGGCGTCACCGAGATATTGTCTGTGAGCTGATAACGGTAGAACGCTTCGATGTGATAGCCGGTATTACGGTCTTTGCGCTCACCATCCGGGAGACCGATCGCGCTGGCAAGAGCCGCGTTGCTCGTACCCGTAAGCTTGGGCTGCATCCCAAAGACGATCCCGCCCAGATTGCCTTTTTTGCCCAGGTCAGGAAAGGCAAGGTCAACCGAAAAGTTCCAGATATCGGCATCCCCTTTCGTGCCTGTACCCAGCGCCCGCGCCTGCGTCAGGCCAACCCAACCACCCAACTCAAACCAGTCCGTAATGCGGTAGTCCATCTGAATGCTGTAGCCATTACCGACTACCGGCCCTGCGCCGATCACCTTGGCCGCATTGCTACCAGCCAGCGTATCCACCCCAAACTGCGGTGAGTAGGAATTGATGTAGAAAAAGCCCAGCTTGAAGGTGCCGGAATAGACGATGAAATGAGCAAAGGCGCTGTAGCCTGCGTTGAACAGTCCCAACTGTGGATTATTGGGGCTATCCCCTTCACCCTGATAGCCCAGGTCAAGCTCAAAGTTAGGACTGATGGCATAGTTGACCGCCAGCCCCGCCTGGTTGCCAATGGGAAACCAGACCGGATCGATCTGGGCAAAATTGGACGGTGAACCCGTTGCCTGGTCGTTGAAGGGGGTGATCGGGTCAGTGACGATCGAGGGGTCGATCGTGCCAGCATCCACAAACACCGTTAGCTTCTCACCCACCGGAAAGCGGTACTGCAATCGGTTGATCGTGACGTTGCCATCTGACCCCTGCGAGGTCGCCAAAAAGCGCGTTTCGTCTGTCAGATCATTGGTGGCGCGACCAACCGGAGAGGCCCCAAACAGCGTACCCTCATCAAATTTCCGCAGGTTCGTGGCTTGCAGGCGCGTGCGGAGTCGATCCTTCCCCGTGAAGCTCGTATCAAAGTCCAGGCGCAGTCGATAACCAAAGTCCGCATTGTTGAGCTTGCCCGCGCGATCGCCAAAAGCATCCGCCAGATAGGTGATCAGTTCTGTGCCCAGCTTGGTCGTGGTGGTAAATTGCTGCTTTTCCAGCGTGGCCGTACGGGCTTCCAGCGTATCCACCCGCCCCCGTAAGGTTGCCAGTTCAGCCGCAAACTCTTCCTGCAGCTTTTGCAGCGCCAGCAGGTCTTCTTTTTTAACCAGATCAGCCGTGCCAGCCGCAATCAACTCATTGATCCGATCCATACAGGCATTCAGTCCAGCGGCGAACTCGTAGCGGCTCAGCGGCCGGTTGCCACGAAACGTCTTGTCGGGATAACCCACGATGCAGCCGTAGCGTTCGACCAGCGACTGTAGCGCCTGAAACGCCCAGTCGGTCGGCTTCACGTCTGTGAGCTGTGATACGGACGTGACCTGTTCCATTGTGGTGGTTGCATCCCCCACCGCACTCACTGGTGACATCGGAATCGGATCACGCTCCTGCTCCAGGGGGTCTTCAGCGCCGATCGCGGGTTCGCGGGTGAACACGGGTTTGGCCGCCAGTGTCGCAGTATTGAGTGAACCCACATTACCAGATGGCATTGAATGGGGTTCCGCTAATGCCGTTGTCTCAAATAAAAACGCACCCCCGATCGCCAGAGATATACCTAAAGCACATTCAAAAAGACGAGCCATACATTATTTCCTCACACCACAGATGAAGTTTAATCACCAAAATCACTCGCTCAAACCAATGCCGTAACCGGCATTGCCATTGATTCAACCTGAATTCATAGCGATAATTACTTGAATCTAAAAACCTCGTTCCCTATCGTTGAGTGCCTGACACACGTTGGTTTAACGTCGTTGCTGGATGAGTCGGAGCAAAAGGATAGCGCTTATCACCAGTTGGAACTCACCACTGTCGATCGCTTCATTACCAACAGTTAATCAAACCTTGTCGCAACATTTGACATCGGAACGGAGAATCCTATGATTAAAAAGCCTGAGATACAACATATCTGTTAAATTTGATCACTTTTCGGTGAAATTAAGACATATGACCGATGCTTTGCTCCCGCCCCTGATTCAGCAGATGATGGCACCGGAGTTCTACCCGCACCCTGTCAAAGAGCCCATTCAACTCGTTCAAACCCATATTTCCTATGTGCTGCTAACGGGGGATTACGCGTACAAAGTCAAGAAGCCGATTAACTTTGGTTTTCTCGATTTTTCGACGCTGGCGCAGCGGCAGCATTTTTGTGCCGAAGAACTCCGGCTGAATCAACGCGGTGCCGCCGAGCTGTATTTGGACGTACTCCCGATCACAGCGGCAGGCGAGCAGTTTCAGCTCAATGGCGCGGGCGAGGCCGTTGAGTATACGGTCAAAATGCAGCAGTTTCCGCAGTCCAGTCTGTTTACCGAACTGTTTGATCGGGGCGAACTAACGGAAGACCTGCTGGTACAGCTTGCTCATGTGCTGGCGCGCTTCCACGCTCAGGCGGCCACCAGTGACTACATCCGCAGCTTTGGATCGATCGCTAAAATTCGGGCCGCGATCGACGAGAACTATGAGCAGACCGAGCAATACATCGGTGGCCCCCAGACCCAGCAGCAGTTTGATGAAACACGCCAGTATACCGATCGCCTGTTTGCCGAGCAGCAATCCCTGTTTGCTAGTCGTGTAGCCCATAACTGGATCCGCGAATGTCATGGGGATGTGCACTTGCGAAACATTGCGCTCTGGCACCACAAGATTTTGTTATTCGACTGCATCGAATTCAACGAACCCTTTCGGTTTGTCGATGTCATGTTTGATATTGCTTACATCATCATGGATCTGGATGCGCGATCGCGCCCGGATCTCAGCAACCGATTTTTGAACGCCTACATCGAGCAGATGGGCGATTGGGAAGGCTTGCAGGTCTTACCGCTTTACCTGAGCCGTCAGTCTTACGTCCGGGCAAAAGTCACGTCTTTTCTACTCAGCGACCCATCAGTGCCCGACGCGGCCAAACAGGAGGCAACGGCAACGGCGGCTCGCTATTACCGTCTGGCCTGGGAATACACTCAACCCCAGCCGGGACGACTGTTGCTCATGGCGGGTCTATCGGGCGCAGGCAAAAGCACGGTTGCGCGTTACCTCGCCAAACACCTGCACGCGATCCACATTCGCTCAGACGCCGTGCGGAAGCATCTGGCCGGGGTCACGCTGGATGCACGCGGCAACGCTGACCTCTATACCCCTGAAATGACACAGAAGACCTACGATCGCCTGCTGCACCTTGGCATTACCCTGGCGGCTCAGGGCTATACCGTGATCCTGGATGCCAAGTACGATCGCCAGCCGTTGCGGCAGTCTGTGATCGCGCAGGCACAGGCCCACCAACTGCCCCTCCAGATTTTGCACTGCACCGCTCCGCTGGCCGTGATGCAGGAGCGGCTCCAGCAGCGTCAGAATGATGTCTCCGATGCCACGGCGGATCTATTGCCGCAGCAGTCTATGGCGGAATTTGCCCCCGCCGAGCAACCACTTGTGCTGACGTTAGACACCACTCAAGACCTGGAGCCACAATTGAAGCAGCGTGTATTTTAAGTCCATGCCGGTTGAGTTCGTCCGTTTTGAATACAGCGTTGAGTCCAGCCGGTTCGAGTCCAACCGGATCCGGAGAAGACTGCACCCTTCGCCCCCCTAATCGTTCTGCTAAAAGAGGCAAATGTCGAAAAAGCCAGATGTCAACGTGGGAATAACTGCTGGCGTGAAGTACTGGTTGTTTTTCATGCTCAGTCTGGCTGTATTGGGGTACAGTCCCATGCTGAGCATCACGTTTGGTGCGATCGGGGGCTTTGCCAGTGGTGTGATCGCGGCCTGGCTCAAACCAAAGGACGAGTACGCCCCCAGCAAGAAAGAGCAGAAGGAACGACAAGAAGCGGAATCGAAATCGGCTGAACCGCCAAAATCGGTCCGATCGACGCGATCGAGTGCTGCTTCTGCACGTCGCAAAGCGCACTCGCGAAGCAGTAGACGGTTCAGCCTGTCATTTCGTAGACGACGTTAACCATTCACGCCCGTCAGTTGCAAATTGGCTACGATTGCCAAGAGAGCCTGATCCATTGCGTCATCGGGCATGAGCCGTCCCTTAACGCGATCGACGTCAACCCATTGCCAGGTGTCATAC
>JAJPKC010000015.1 GCA_021323955.1 Oscillatoriales cyanobacterium Centralia_MAG_596
AGGGCTGATTACAGCGGGTTTTGCGTTGTTCCTACTGGTCTCTCATCATGCTGAGCCGACTCCAAGTTCCCCGTCAGTGGCTCCTAGCACTGAGGCCTCAGCAACACCACCACCCAGTACTCCGGCACCACCAGCACCAGATGCCCAACCAATCCTCAATGCCATCACTAGAGAGTATGGCTACTCACGGTTTATCGATACCTGGGGTGTGGGCACTTACGGTCTCTTTCTGCCTGATGCTGCCTGGAACGGCCTCTCAGGTCAGCAACAGCAGACCTTGATTGAGTATGCCCAGGCACGTGGGCTGAAAGCGATTGTTGTTGGGGGTCAGTTAGCAGGAGATCCTAACGCCATCTCGCTCGAGCGTACTGTTTGGGGTGACTGATGACATCGATTAGAGGGGTGGGATGGACACTGGCTGCATCTCATGGCCTACCCCAACGTCCCTTCCCACTGCTCTAGCAGCGCGGCCTCCATGTCCGCCTGTTGTTTGACCAGTGGCTGGAGCGGCTGCATGATCACCTCCAGCTAGGTAATGGCCGCTCTCGGGTCAGCACCGCCCTGCAGCGCCAAGTACAGCGCGTCCAGGTCAGCTTCGACCGGGCGGAAGGCAGCCTCTAAGTCATGACCACTCTCAGCCAGCTCTGCGGCGATCGCTCCGGCATAGTCACTGGCCAGACTGAGATAGCGCAGTGCCTCATCAAAGGACTCAGCGGCATTGGCAACGCAGTCCTGGATGGCAGGGTTGAGCCACTCCTGGGCGTCCTTTACGGCTTGCGCCAGTCTCAGTAAGTCTTCCATACGGTGGCCTACTCGACGGGGCTATCGGTCTCTGTCAGCGCTGCCAGACACCCATCCAGTACGGCCAGGATCAGAGCCACATCGCTAATCCTCCCCAGACCCAGCGATTCGATCAGGGGTCGCATGAAGGGTTCCCCCCCTGCCACAGCCCAGCATAACGGGCCGATTTTGCCCAGGTCTTTATCAGGCGTCAGTCTCACCACCCCTTCAAACAGCTGGTCGAGGCTGAGGGGATGGTCACGCGCCACATTCTGTAGAGCGGCGAACAGGTCTGGTAGTGGCACAGCCTCGTCCTGGAGACAGCGTTTCAGGTCTAACGCTGCCGGGAACCAGTCGCTGTAGACTGCGGCGACACAGAGGCATAGCAGGGATGTCAGTGCCAGGGATGGGGCTCCTTCAGCCTCTGGTTGCTGTACCGCCTGTCGGATGTTAGCAGCGACCCGGCGCTTAACGGACTGACGGTAGTGCGCTAGCGGATGGAAGGTGGTGGGGAGGGGAGGGTGCATGAGGGTGAGGGGTTGAAACGCCTCTCTGATGTATGGGTGGGGGTGAGTCTGGCCGTTAATCAGCCTGTGCTAAGCGCCTCAGCGACTCAAACAATCCGATGCGTAAGGGCGCAGGTAGCGGAGCGGGGTACACCATGTCCGCAAAGATGTAGGACGTCCCGCCCCACTCGCCCTGATCCCCTTTGAACTGCACCAGCCATGCGTCGCCCAGGTGCTCCCGATGGTGGTCTCTGGCGTGGTGAATGATCCGGGCAATGTGCGCGTTGCTGTAGATGCAATGACACACAAACACCAGTCTGCCCTGCCACAGCGGCCGCTGCTTGACGCCTGCCAAGGGCTGCCGTGGTTGCCAGACTGCCTCACGTTCGGTCATGAACGCACAGAGTGCCTGTAGCCTGCCTAACGACAAGCGGCTAAGCCGGACGTAGTGGTCTTTGCCGTTGTGTTCGACATGGAACCAGCAATCGTTGCGGGGAAACGGCCCGTAGTAGAGTCCCTGAATGGACGCGGCCTGCCAGTGCTGGTGCGGGATTTCCCCCTGCGCCTGACGGGACTCAATCAGTGCTTTGATGCGGGGATGCAGCCAGACTACGGCTGGCTGGTGGGGAGAGGGGTGGGTCATAGGCGTGGGTGGTAGTCGGTCTGGGCATCGCGTGACTGGGGCCTGGTGGCGGGGGGACTGACGGGCGGGTCTGGACAGCTAATCCTAACCGGATATCCCGGTCTCTAACCGCAATCAGACGCTTGCCGTACCGTCGTCTGAGGCGTTTGAGGTGCTGCATCGGCCTCGTGTAAAAACAGCACCCGGCGACTCTGACGAGTGACCGGGCCTGGTACCATCCCATTGACATCACCGACAGGGCCGGATGGCAGTCCTGTGGGCTACTTGAAGCAGGGGTGCCCCTGTTCTCTACCGGCTGACAGCCAGTCACTGAGGATGCCGTCTCAGTCTTAACCGTCAGCCGACAGCACGTCGGTTTCTCCAGTGCGCCATGCCGTTGGCTGTTTGTGGCTTCCTCTGGCTCTGACCGTAGGGCGAGGGCGTCCAGGCAAGGGACTATTCACTACGGTGGTGGCAGTGTCGACGGGAGTTGAACCCGCAAACACACGCTTGAACGGCCTGTGGCTTTACCAATTTGCCTACGGCACCCTATAGCAGATGCCGCCCCGTTCAGGTTGGACGACACCGTTACTCGCTCTGCACATGGCAGTCGAGCGCTGCTCCTGTGAGCTTTGAGCGACCACACTCCAACTGTTCACAGGGCAGGTCAGCGGCGGTAAGGGACAAGCCGCTACCGCCACCTTCCAGGCGCAAGCACCGCACGAGGCGATGTGACTTACGGCTACGACCCCGTAAGCCTTCAGGGAAAGTGCCCAACGAACCGTTCCCAGTGACGGTCTCCGAAGAGGCAAGCGTTGGGTGGTAGGGCACTGCCACCAGCCGGAGCTAGAGCAGGGTCGCGCTAGAGAGGTAGCGCTGCCCCACAACACTTGAGCATTGACCACTGACCACCCCACCGACCCCGTTCATGCCGCAGCATGATGAGGATCGGATCAGGGCTCTCGCTCAGGGCCAACCAGTGCTCAAGCGCCAATGATGTGAGCGAGGTTCAGGCTGCAAGCAACCTGACGCACGGCACGCGGCCGGCATTCACCACGGAGGGAGAGTCTTCCCAATTCCGATCCTGACTCCCTAAGGCACGGATTTGCCTACCCTCTGACTGCGCGATCAAAGGGCATGGTTTTGCCGTTAGGCTCTTGGATTGGGTTGGGGTAAAGCAGATGCTCATCTCAGAGCTTTGACCAAAGCTGTCAGTCCATTGATCAGCAGCCACAGTGCCAGGACAAAGACAATCAGGTTGCTGTCCTGCACTAGCTTTACGAAACTGGGGTCGTGAATGAGCTGTATGATGCCGGTGCTCGTACAAGCCGGCTTCGACTCTAACGGAAATGGTGACATCGCTTTGTCGCTCTCATGTGCGTAACGATGTCTCTACGATGCGACGACTGGAAGTGGTTGTCTGTGGCAAAAGTGATTAATGAAAAAGTCCAGTTTCAACCGCTTCCTTTTAATGTGGAGTAATTACCTGTTCAGTCTGAAATCCCTTGGTTAAACTGCAATCGAAGAGTTTCCTGTCGACGCTCTGAAGCTGCTACCCCGTAGAGGTTAACTATCATGTCCAACGCCCCAAACCCAACTCCTAATAATCCTGAAGTAAATGAATACCTCAAACAACACAGTTGCCTCTGTTGTCTGGTCACTTACTGACACTCAAGAAACAATCTTGAGGACACTACTTTCTGGCACTTCTTATGGAGCAAAAATTGCTGACGTCATCTGTGAAAGCAGCGACTACAACGTCATCTTAGACCTGGGCTACGTCTACAAAATGCTAAGACAATTACAAGTGATGCAACTCATCGAAGTCGCCTCTGTTCAGGACGGTGGACGTGAACGTAACTTCCATCGCCAGAAACACTACTGCATCACAGAACTTGGCCGGTCAACGCTTGAGCGCAAAGACATCTTTCGACGGAGCCTCGCACGTCAATCCACAAATGAAGGTGAACAGGAGATTGCTGTTACTTAATACCATCCAAAGCGGGTGATTATTCATGAATAATAAATTCAAGGTCGGTGCAGGAGGTGCTGACTTCTTTCAATTCGTCCTCAGAGCACCGCATTATCTGATCCATCATTCGATCCGTGATGAAGCGTTAGGCGACCTCTGGGAGCTTTACTATGCCAGAGTATCTCAAGCCAATCAGCTTGCAGCGGCCTCAGTTGCCGTTATTCAATTCTGTTCAATCGTCTGGTACAGTCTGGAACTGTCATTCGATGACTGGCTGGTTACCTGTGCCGCTCAGCGTCTTCGCCTAATGCGGCGCTGCCGTAGTTGGGCCTTAGTCCGGTTGGCAGTGGCAATGCTGGAGTTGTTTGAAGCGGGGCAGGTGCAGTTTCAAGGCACCTGGTGGACAGCAAGCCGCTATTGTGGTTTGACGCGACGCCAGAACGGTTCGCCGAAGACAGACCAATTGACGAAGGAATCAGATTCTGTCAGTGCCGGCGTTCCTGACACGCTTTAAGGTCTACTCCAGGTTTTACATCCCCTTAAATGCAATCTCAATACCTTCACAGGCGTCGAGATTGCTTCTGTCACCACAGGTTGGCTTCCTGTGTCCTCAACCCACCGTCACGGCTGTAATCTCAATGACCGGGTTTGCCATGACCTGCGTGGGGACAGGCTGCCAGTCCCGGTACCGGGGTGATTGGGTGTCGATGATTGTCACCAATTCTGTCTCACTCATGCGCTGACCGAGGAGCGCACCGGACGGGATGAACACGATCTGGGTGGGTGCGGCAATGATACCGGCGGCCTCCAGTGCGTCCCAGACGGCAGCCATGTCAGCCTCGCGTTCAGGCAAGCGCTGGTAGCCCACCGCCCGGACTGTCTCGGTCTCGCCCATCAAGTCCAGCGTCACCTTTTCTTTGACAGTGGTGGCATGCTTGGGGTCGATGATATAGAAGTGGAACAGGACATAGTACCGATAGGACGCTGCTGAGTGCGCCTGCGCGTAGACCCGCCCCTGCTCCTGGAGCTGGTCACACTGCTGCATTGCCTGTGTCAGGGCGACTGGTGTTTTAACGACGGCCACCACCCAACCGCTGTGGGGCTGGAAGTCCCCGACCTTGACCGTGTCGGGCAATGGTTGATCGGGGCCGGCACGGAGCACCCTGATCGCGCCTGGCTGGGGATGATAGGTGAGTGCAATTCGCATTCATGGGTTCCTCTAAGGGTTGCTGCCTGACCGCTAGGTGGGTTGGGGTGGGCTTAGCTGAAGAGTTTGAGCGGCTGTTCCGTGCCCGTCTCGGTCGTCACGCCCGTCATCGTCTGCAGGTAGCGGTGGAGCGCACTCACCGTCGTCTTGGTGTTGGAGACAATCACCCCGTTGGCCCCGTTCTGGGCAATACCCAGCCGCACCCACTCCGGGTTGGCACGTCGCCAGTCGATCGCGCCTAAAGGGGTCAGCCATAGCGCCAGGTCTTCAGCCGGCACCTGCTCGTGCTGCCACAGGTTGTGGGCTAACCGCCCTAACGCCTGAAATAGAATGGCGGCACAGACCAGGCTCTCCTGTTGCAGGGCCGCTCTCACGCCCCGGTCGCCTGACCAGGGCTGACCCGGTAGGGCACCCGCGGCCGCTGTCCAGAACGCGGTCGCGTAGGCCTGGTAGTCGTCCAGTGCACCCTGCCCCTGCTCCAGCCCAGGGAACATCGCCTGCGTGGCGGTGCCCAGGGTCGAGAGCGTCAGGAGCTTCGACTCGGTTACAGTGCTGCTGTGGTATTCCACCAGACCCTGAAAGGCGGGCACCTGTTCGGCCAGTGCTTTGGCCAGTTGGGTGGTGAGCGACCGGCCATCGAAGCTGTGCATCAAGGCTGTGGCGGGCCGCTTCGCCAGCAGGTTGATGTCTCGAAACAGCTGCCGTTCCTGCGCCAGCCTCAGGCGGTCATACAGCGTGGCCCCCAACTCCAATGTCCCTAACGCCTGCAAGAGGCCGGTCTTCTCGGTGTCGGTGAGGCCTGTGGGGTTGCCAAACTTCTGCGGCTGGAGCCATTTGGAGACCATCTGGATGCCGTAGAGCCGTGTCTGGCCCTCAATGCAGCGCAGGGAGGCATCAAACGGGAGCCGCAGTACGGTGTGGTCGGGGCTGTACTCGCACGCGCACTGCAGGTTCAGCGCAATGGTCGGGAAGAAGAGCGGCCGTCCGCTCTGCAGGCTGTCCAGGATGTAGTGGGCCAGGGCATTGATGTTCGCTGTGTTTGCCTGCCGCTGGGCGTAGTCGGGCAGGTCTTTCTGGTTGGGGACATACAGCCGCCCGTCGCGCAGCAGCCAGCTGATCTCTGGGTACGACAGGGTGGCCAGATAGCCCTTCAACCCCTGGCTGTAGGGGATGGGGATGGCCTGGAGGGTGATGTGCATGGTTGGGGGGATGGGTGCGGTCTTATCCCTCTGGGGCAGAGTGGTGGGGTGGATGCCGTCACCAGCCCTCAAGGTCGGTCAGCGTATCGGGGCGTGTACTCACTGCAAGTGGTCTAGACACGTCTGGCCAGCATGACAGCAGCGCCAAAAACCACCCGACCTGGGAGGACCGGGACGGCGGTGGGCACACTAATCAAGTCGAGTGGACAACGCAATGAACGGACTGCAGAAGTGGTTTTGGCAGCAGTTAAGTCAGAGAGACCGGCAACGGCGGGTGAAGGTCTGGAACGACCTGGGCATCGCGGATCTCTGTCTGCCCCAGGAGACGGTTGACCTGCTGGCGACCCAGGACGACATTCCCCCGTTCTGGAAGTCGGTCTTGCTCTCAATTTCAGACCGGACGGGGGCCCTGGTGCAGACAGAAGCGATCATTTTTAACGCCCTCTCTTTGAGCCTCCGGGACACACACCCAGACGCTTCTCACAAGGAGATCGTCGCCATGATAAAAGACCTGTTGCAGCGGGCGGAACTGGAGACCCAGAAACTTGACCTCGAACACCTGCTGCAGCGTTAAGTCCAGACTCTCGGGGCACACAGGACAAGAGAGCGTGGCCGGACCGCGCCCGTTCGGCCTAGCCTGTCCGACCGTGAGTGCTCAATGGATGCTGTACTGGGACAGGTGCCGCCTGGGCCGGGCTGACCGGCTTGGCTTGTTGGCCGCAAAGTCCAGCCGTTCCACAACGATGATCCGGCCCGGGTCGACAAAGCACTGGTGCGTCTCGGTCTGGATGACCGGGTAGTACTTCCCATGCGGTCGATAGAGCTTGAACTCGACAACGGTACCCAACCGGCGGGAGCGCATGTGCACCAGCTCCATCACCTTGTCGCCGATCTGCGGCTTCACCTGAAACTCGGCGTTGCAATAGACATGCTGCCGCTGTTTGTACGGATTGGGGAACCGCTGCAGCAAGGGGTGAGCATCCCCGTTCTGACTGAGCCGGACGCAGTGCCGCAACAGCAGTTGATAGCAGATATCAAACCGATACCGCGTTTTCAGCTCCACCTGGATATCGTTCAGGTTGAGCGGCACCTGATACGGGTGCAGGAGCGCGGCCAGATACTTTTCGAGCGCTTTGACGTCCAGTTTGTGGGCCGGCTCACTGATGTCGATCAACGGTCGGGGGTCGGTGTTCAGCTTATATTGCAGCCGCAAGTAGCCCGCCGCGATCGCCAGACCTTCCGCTTCATTCGCGGCCGATTGCCGGAGCTGGTCGTGCATCTGCCAGACTGAATCAATCCAGTCGATCTGCAGCAGCGACGCATAGTCAAGGTCGTGATGGGCAGTCGGTGACGCGGAGAACGCACGTTCCGCCTTCGCTGTATAGTCTTGAAGCAGCTCGCGACAGTCATTGAGCTGCCGGGGTCGATCTTTGATGAGCATGGCAGAGTGGCATCGCTTGGATCTAGAGTTCCCGGTTACCGCGATCTTTTCACGCAGATGGCACCCTGAGCGATGATCTGGCAACGCTCAGTACGGCCTGTGATCCAGCCCCAGCCGGTCAGTATCCGTCACAACTGTCGCCGACTGGGACGGCCTGACCCGGCTCTGTCGGGTGCCTGTCGACCTGTCCCCTTGCTCCTCAAGACGGGTTCTGGTTGGCCGAACAGGACGGACGCGAAGGGCTACCAGGGCTGCTGAATGGTCGCGGCCAGGGCCGGTTGATTACCGCTGCGACGACGTCAACGATAGCGCTCAAGCAAATAAAGGAGTAGTATAGGCTTACTGATTGTGCGCCCGTGTGAGGTGTGTCACCACTTCACACAGACGACTTCCCCTGGGTTGAGTGAGCAACCAAGGAGCCCTTCTATTGAAACGAATTCAGCAACTGACGGCAATCGCCCTGTTCACGTCGATCACGCTACCCGTCGACCCACCCGCTCAAGCTCAGAGCGTGCCGGCAGCGGTTGCGGCTTGTACTGCCCAGCCAGAAATCTGCTCGGTTGTTGTGGCTGGAGTTGGCGCTTGGTACATACTCTGGCGTCATCACATGACGGAGCTCTGTACATGGGGAGGATGCAAAGTACTGCAAAGGCCCCCGCGAGCAGAGATGAGAGCGAATCGGGAAGAACACGGGGCGGCGACACGACAGGGCTGTGCGGCAATGGCGGCACGGTTTAAGAAAGCGGGACGAAAGGTCAGGCTGGTCGATATTCAACCGCTGCCTGGTCTTGGCACAATCTTGAAGTTTAAATGTATCTTTGAAGGCGAAGACGCTGAACCTGGTTGGTATGGACGTTGAAGGGATCAAGCAAATGATCGTAGTCTATGAAGTCATTGACGAGAACCAGATCGACTACGCCAGTGGTGAAGACCATAACCAGATTGCCCATGCTGAACGTTCACACAACTTGGGTGACAAGGTTTCTATGGGTTCTGATCGACGCTGGCAGATCGTATCACTTGAAACTTATATCGGCGAACTCGGACACATCACGCTCGCGTTGGTGCATCCGGTGGACTTAACGGCCCCCGATCGCTCTGAGTGGGATCAGACTGTCTTTAGGTCAGAATATCCAGACATCAGCTTAGAGCTTAAAGCGATGCCGAACGCTCCTTTACAGCTTGGTGGTTGGAATATGGAAGGTAAGCCGTCAAGCGGGAGGTTGATGGGCGCTGCGCCAACTGACCACCCGACGCGACTACGGTCGTTTCCACTACCGTTTGTCGTTGGTAGCGTCGATACTTACAGGCCAGTCGTCGGCCACTGTTACACCGCCATTCATGTTTGTCAATACGTCGATAGCCCTTTGCCTGAACTCACAACAGCGCGATAGGGGTTTGCGGCAATAGACGCAAGAATGGTTCTTATCCTCCCGGTTCTGATTCCACACTACGCATAGCCGCTGCCCGTGCCGTTTCCAGGATGTCGGCATGGATGACCAGGTTCGCCAACCGGAACGGCAGGATGCCGCTCTGCAGGGTGCCGAGGACATCGCCCTGCCCCCGTAACTGTAAGTCCTGTTCGGCCAACCAGAACCCGTCCTGAGACTGCTCCAGGCAGCGCAACCGGGCCTTCGCGGTCTCTGATCGCGCCTCATTCAAGACCAGACAGCAGGAGTCATAGCGTCCCCGTCCGACCCGTCCCCGTAATTGATGCAGTTGGGCTAACCCAAACCGTTCGCCGTGGTGGATCAGCATCACGGTGGCATTGGGGACATCAATCCCGACCTCAATCACCGTGGTGGCCAGCATCACCTGCGTCTCCCCCTTCACGAAGGACGCCATCACCGACTCCTTCTCTTTCGACCGCAGCTTGCCGTGCAGCAGCCCCACCTTCAGGTCAGCCAGTCGCCCCCCGGCCCGTGTCAGGTCATTGTAGGCCGTGAGTGCCGCGGTCAGGTCAAGCTCCGCGTTCGCCGCAATCAGGGGAAACACGATGTACGCCTGGTGGCCCTGTAAGACCTGCGAGCGCAACAGACTGTAGGCCGCCTCGACCTGAGACTGGCGGCCGCCGTCATAGACCCGGGTGGTGATCGGTGTGCGACCGGGCGGCAACTCGTCCAGAGTGCTCACGTCCTGGTCACCGTGCAGGGTGAGGGCCAGGGTGCGGGGGATGGGCGTGGCGGTCAGGCTGAGCCGGTGGACGGCGGCCCCTTTGTGCTGCAAGGCCTCCCGCTGCTCCACGCCAAACCGGTGCTCTTCATCAATGACGGTCAGCCCCAGGTGCTGAAACACCACCTCAGGCTGTAACAGCGCCTGAGTGCCCACCACCACGGCTAACGTCCCGTCGGCAAGCGCATTGATTACCTGACGCCGTTCACGGGCCGGTGTACTGCCGTGCAGCGACTGGACGCTGATGCCCAGCGGGGTGAGCCATCCCGCCAGCTTGCCGTACACCTGTTCACACAACGCCGTGGTCGGTACCATGACGGCGGCCTGGTGCCCCTGCCGGACAACCGCATAGACCGCACCGGCGGCCACGGCTGTCTTGCCTGACCCGACATCGCCCTGTACCAGCCGTCGCATGGTGGTGGGTTGCTGCAAGTCGCCGAGGATCGCACCCAGCACCCGTGCCTGGGCTCCAGTCAGGTCGAATCCTAACTGCTGCAGGAACGGTCGCAGGTTGGCCGTTGGAGCAGCACCCCGGGTCGGTTGGGTCAGCTGCTGCCGCTTACGCAACAGTCGGCACTCCAGGTCGTAGAACTCCTCAAACACCAGCCGTCGCACAGCCTGCTCCAACTGAGCACGGTCGGTGGGCTGGTGGATGCCGACCAGGGCTGCTCGATACTCGATGAGGCCATACTGTGCCCGCACGTCATGGCTCAGGTTGTCGGGGATGGGCTGCTCCTGAAGAGCCGCCAGCACCCGTTGCACCCTGTCTCCAATCTGCGTGCCGGTGAAGGGCTTCTGGTCGCTATAGAGGGGCTGGATCGCGGCCTGGCCACTCAGTTCCAGGTCTTCACTGACCACTCGCACCTGCGGGTTGTTTAACGACAGCCCGAACCGGCTTTGCTTGACTGTGCCCGTGACCAGGACGCTGGCCCCGTTGGGGTATTGCGCCCGTTCGGCGCGCTGCCAACCCATGGTGCGGTGTAAGGGGCTGCCGGAGAACTTCAGCGCCTTGACCTGGTCACGCTTGGTGGGGCCGTCTGAAATTGTCCAGCTCAGCATCACCAGCCTGGGGCGTGGCTCCGTGACCTGAAAGAGCTTGAGTGTGCCCACCACCGTGACGGTCGTACCGGGCTTCAGGTCAGCAATCCGGCAGGGCACGTTGTCTACATGTTCGCGGGGAAAGAGTCGGAGCAGGTCAAGGAGGCCATAGACCCCGATGCGACGTAGACTCCCCACTTCAGCCGGCGTCAGCCCACACTCCAGGAGGGTTGGGGTGGGGTAGGTGATGGTTTCGGTCATGGGTCTGGTTCGTGTCAGGACACCCGCAGGGTGTGGGGTGGGGTGTCCTGGCCATAGAACACAGGCTTAAGGCTGAGTGCGGCTCTGGGTCTGGGTTGTGTTCGCTGTAGGTTGATGCAGCACGGACCATAACGGCAGCACCAGTCCACCCAATAACGTCACGACGCCGAAACCGGAGACGATGAGGGCTTTGACCCGCTGGCGAGAGACTCTACTTGATTGCGACATGAGCGTTTGTGCAGACGACAACTTAGCATGCCCCAATCGGGCGCAGCCGCAATCAGGCAGCCACGATTCAGCCCTGTAAGCCGCCCTAAGGAACTGTTCTGGTTTCACGCTAGTCAGGCAGTATGCCGCCCACAGCATTAAAGACAGTCCACACCCTGGGTGGCGCTTCGGTGTCTTTGGCCATCGCGACCATCACGGCATCAAAGTCGATCAGCCATTGTGGCATCGGCGCGTCCGCCAGTGGTTGCCCCTCACCATCTAACCCCAGCACTGGAAGGGGATCCGTTTCGTCCCAGTAGTAGAGCCAAACATGGTCGTCGGTGACCTGTGACCGCTGTACGCCCAGCGACTGGAGGAACACGGCCAGTGGTTGCCACCCGATGACTGACGGCGGTTTCTGGGTCTGGAGCCAGGTGAAGAAGGGCTCTGGGGTCTGCAACGCCGCCTGCACCAGGTGGGTGTAAGCGGAGACCCACACCCGGCGATGCTCCTGGGGTGCGTGTGCCTGCAAGTATGCCAGGGCCTGACTGCAGCGGTTGGGGCTGTCCTGACGGGACTGCTGAACCACATGCCGCCAGGCTTGCTCATCGGTCTCAAAGCGTGACCGGTCGAACGCCTGCAGGCGAACCCGACCGCGTTCCGGGAAGCTGGCGTGACCAACATCATAGATTAGCCACCCATCCGCTTTGGCGTCGTCGTTCTGCGCCTCTGTCCACTGGAACTCAGCTTCAGCGACGCGCGCCTGGATGATGAGCTGGGCCACATCGTGCGCCAGATAGGCTAAGCGGTCGTAGCTATAGACGGCGTTCTCCAGCCGGTCTTGCAGATCGGCTTTGATGACTTGCTGGGACACCGTTACCAGGGTCAGCGGTTGGTCACGGTGCTGGTGCCACGCGTCTTCGAGCGGTTGCCAGAGTGCCGCGATCATGAACGTGACCAGCGGTTGGAGGCGCTGGTTGTGCTGCTGCTGCTCGGCGGCTGAGCGAGACGCGTACACCTGGAACGGCAGCAGGTAGGTTGACCACACGTCACTGAGCAAGCGTTTCAGGACGGCCGTCGCTTCACTGTCCCGGTTGTTGGCGAGGATGGCCTGCGTGCGATCGCGCAGTGCTGTTTCAAGTGCCTGCATCTGCAAGGCATCCAGCCCACCGATGTAGGGCTCATCCACTCTGTAAGTGACGGCAAGGACGGTGTTGCGACCTGTGGCTGGCCCGACCGTCACCCTCAGCCCGGTCGCTGTCTGGTGGACGCGGAAGGAGAGCGTCTCGCTCAGCGAGTCTAACGGGACACCCCCAACGGTGGTCTGGGAGCGGAGCGTCAGGCCCAGCTCAACCGTCTGATAGCCTCGGGCCAGCAACACATGATGCAGGGCGTTCGCCGCCTGACAGAGCCCATCGGGTTCAACGAGTGGGACATCCTTCCGGTCGGCAAAGGTTTGTAAGCGCTGGATCAGTTGACCCGTCGCCACCGGATCGTCGCGATACTCCGGTTATCAAATGTCAATTATCTTGGGCTCTTCCCAGCTTTTGGTGATGGTTTGGCA
>JAJPKC010000041.1 GCA_021323955.1 Oscillatoriales cyanobacterium Centralia_MAG_596
ACCAAAGCGGTCAGTTCTAGCCCGAAGCGACACCCCTTCGCAAGGACATCCGCCCTTGGGGCGGTCACACTCATCAAGCCACCAGCTTTGCTGGGGGTGTCTGACTTTAACGCTTGGTTGGGATAGCTGACTCCAGCCAAGCCGCCTTTTGTGCGGTAGTTAGGCAGTTTGGGCTGATCTTTGAGTTCACCGTTAAGCCAGAGCTTTAACAATACTCGGTAGGACTTAAATGATTCCCAGACGGCAATCAGCGTTTGCTGTGCCGCTTGGGAGTGAAGGGCTTGATAGTGGCGATTCGCTTTATATTCGTAGCTTAAGGAATGTTTGCCAACCCATTTCTTAGTCTTGAAGTAGAGTTGACGAGCATAGTAAATCCCACAGTTGGCAAGCTTGTTGGACGCTTCACAAATGAACTCCAAAACGGCTTTGAGAGAATCTTTGGGTTCAAGCAATACAGGCTGGCAGCCGAACAAATGTATCACCTCCTGGAGTCATTAAATCATGAATTGCTGGCAGGCTAAAGCCTGCGGCGGTGTTTCATCCCCGGCCTGAATGACCGGGGATGAAACACGAGATTTCTATAATCAAAGCCATCAAAGCACAGGGCGATGCCACCACCAGGAAAATCAAGGCTCGGTAAATCGTCTCTTCCCAGTTCCAGCCCCACAGAAAGGGTGGCAGCGTACTCAGCAGAATTCCGGCAATCACTATCACCTTGGCGTAGCCCCGCTCAAAGCGTTCAATGAACTGGTGAGAAGGCCGTGCTTTCGTTTGAGCTTGCTGAACCAGACGAATGACTCGCTGAATCAAGCTACTTTCAGGCAGTTGATGAATTACTGTTTTAATTCAGCGAACGCGGCATTCGCTGTCGCGTGTAGAGTTGGTCTGCACAGGCGTGGCTGGCAGCGGCAATGGTTTGACCGACTGGTGGCAGTCAGCGTCATCCTTGTCTAAAAGGCACGATCCAGCGTTACCCAGGTTTTGAATAAGTCAGGCCAGGCGTGCACCTCCGCGTCAGGCGCACCCAGTCCCCAACCATGACCGCCGGTTTGAAACACATGCATTGCAGCTGGCACCTTGGCTTGACGCAGCGCGTGGAACAGCAACAGGCTGTTGTCGATCGGGGCAATCGGATCATCCACTGCCTGTGCCAGAAACGTTTTCGGCGTCGTTGCGTCCACATGACGCTCAATCGAAGCCGCAATTTCTTGCTCTCTGGATGGGTGCTCCCCCAGGAGATTGCGGTGCGCTTGCGTGGTGTTGAACGGTGGCAGCATTGTAAGCACGGGATAGATGAGCGCCGCAAACGCGGGACGTGCGGTGGTGTGGTCAGCTGCATCAACCGGCAGGTAGCGCGATACATCCGGTGCCGTGGCGATCGTCCCGGCCAGATGGGCACCAGCCGAAAACCCCAGGACACCGACCTGCTGGGGGTCGATGCCGAATGTCGCCGCACGGCTACGAATGAGTCGCATGGCGCGTTGAGCATCCTGAAACGGTACATGCGGTGTTTGCCACCCTTCCTGAGGCAACCGATAGACTAACTCCAACGCTGTGATGCCTTGTGACTGCAGCCAGGTGGCAGCCGGTGTGCTCTCCTTGCCCCGTTCGATCTGGGCATAGCCGCCACCACTGATCACAAGGACAGCCATCCCATTCGGCTGTTTGGGTCGATACACAATGAGTCGGGGACGCGCGACGTTTTTGACCGCACCCTTCGGCGTCACCGTTTCGGCTCCTTTGGGACCCGGCCCAGCGGGCGGCGGGCCGGGCCAAAGCGCAATCGTTTCTGTCCCCTTTTTGGCCTTCCCGCTTTGGGCCTGAGCCGCATCGAGGGTCAGCCACAACCCAGCGAGCAAAACGAGTAGTGAGCGGCGATGGATAAGCATAAGTCACTCGACTGAAACCGCAAAGGCGGCGAGCATGGGCGGCGATGTTTCGCTGACTTGGATGGCATCGTCGGTGGGGGTAACGGTTTCAAACCGCAGTGCTTTCAGTTGTCCCACACCTGCACTGATCATAGTCAACGGTTCTACTGTTTGCCGTTTTGCCGGCACCGTTGCATGGGGTGAAATGAGCCGTCATCCAGGCATTCACGCTAGGGCTAAAAAACCTGACTCAGCAAGGGTTTCCCAACCCAGTGCTCAGGCTCATTGCACCTGCCAGTTGATCTCTCAGCGCTTGGGTACAGCGTGTTTGTACAGTAACGGATGCCGTTGGCGAATGTGCTACGAGCAGGATTACAGAAAGGTGACAAACGCTGAAGCACTTGATCTTTCGTTACCCACCAAGTCTTGTAGCACGCGTGAAAGGGCAGTTGTAATACATTTGCCAACGGCATCCGTTGCTCCTCAAACCCCGAGAAGATGCGTTGATTCCAGTGGCGACAGCAGCATTGCGATCGCCGCGTGGGAACACCTGCAACACCCCCAACTTTAGAACAATTGGGAATTGGATTGGGGCTATCTCTCATTGCCACTGCCGTCAATGGGGCCCTGGTCTGGCGACGCTGAGAGCAGGAAAGCGTTTGCGCTCTATCACATTGAGGGCAGATGCCCATCACCTCCTCACCGGTGTCTGGCCTTCGGTCGGGGTTGTCGTGGGATTAATTCTAGTGCCGCTTACACATTGGCTCAGTCTCGACCCCATTATTGCGTTCATCGTGGCTGCCAATACCGTTGAGTGATCACGGATATTTTGCCCCGTTACGATACGCAG